>JABLXG010000001.1:300000-472958 GCA_013178165.1 Anaerolineae bacterium | reverse complement strand
ATCGTTCGCAGGTACTTGCGTCGTTCATCAATGGTCATCTGTTCGTCGCTGGACATGGTTCCCTCGGTAACATTATCTTTTGAGTGAACCATACCCCCTCGGTAACATTTTGCGTGAAAGAATACGCCCGCCTACCCCTCCCGGCGCATTCGCCATACAATGGAGCCGTGACGCCATCCACCCGACGGGAGATGCCCCGCCATGGCCGACCAGTCGCTGACCGCCCACCTGCCGCGCGTGCCGCTGGCCTTCCTGCCCACACCGATCCATGATCTGCCCCGCCTGCGCCGCGCTCTGCCCGGTTGCCCGCGCCTGCTGATCAAGCGCGATGACCAGACCGGCCTGGCTTCCGGCGGCAATAAGACCCGCAAGCTGGAATTCCTGCTCGGCGACGCGCTGGCCCACGGCGCGGATACGCTGATCACGCCCGGCGGCGTGCAATCCAACCACTGCCGCCAGACAGCCGCCGCTGCTGCCCGCTACGGCCTGCGCTGTGTGCTCGTGCTCTCCGGGGAACCGCTGCCCCGCGAATACTGGGACGGCAACCTGCTGCTGAATGACCTGCTCGGCGCGCAAGTGCGCTGGACGAACGGTCGCCCGCGCGAAGAAGTTATGGCCGAAGTCGCGGCGGAGGTTGCCGCCGGGGGCGGCAGGGCGTATGTCATCCCCACCGGCGGCTCGGTGCCGGTCGGCGCGACGGGCTATGTCGCCGCCGTCGAGGAACTGGCCGGGCAGCTGGCCGCGCAGGGCGAACATGTTGACCGCATCGTCCTGGTAGCCGGTTCCGGCGGGACACATGCCGGCGTCCTGGTCGGCGTTAAGGCGCTTGATCTGGGCGCGACGGTGATCGGCATGAACAACTTCGCCATCCCGGACATCGCCGGGACGGTCCGCGCCCTGGCAGCAGCGACGGCGGAGCACCTGGGCCTCAGGCTGACCTTCACGAACGCCGATTTCGTCTTCTATGACGCCTGCGGCCCGCACGCCTATGGCGTCACCACCGCCGCCGAGCGCGAGGGCATCCGCCTGCTGGCGCGGACAGAAGGCATCCTGCTTGATCCGGTGTATACCGGTCGGGCCTTTGCCCAGCTGGTTAATATGATTCGCGCCGGGGTCTTCCGCCCGGAGGAGACGATCCTGTTCTGGCATACGGGCGGGTTGCCCGGCCTGCTGGCCCGCAGCGCCGACCTGCTGCGTGAGTGAGGATGGCGCGCTGTCTGTTGCCGGCTACATAATGCGCCTGAGCGGCCCCGCAGGCGGGGCCATGTGAACCGAGGAGAGAACCATGCCCAAGTATGTCGCTGCCATCGACCAGGGGACGACCAGTACCCGTTGTATGATCTTCAACCACAGCGGCGAATCGGTGGCCGCCCACCAGCTTGAGCACAGACAGATCTACCCTACCCCCGGCTGGGTGGAGCATGACCCGCTGCAAATCTGGGCCAACACGCAGGAAGTCATCAAGGAGGCCATGCGCAAGGCCGGGGCCGGCCCGGACGATATCGCCGCCGTCGGCATCACCAACCAGCGGGAGACAACCGTGATCTGGGATCGGCATACCGGCCGGCCCTACGCCAACGCCATCGTCTGGCAGGACACGCGCACCGATAAACTGTGTGAGGCGCTGGCCAGCGAGGGCGGGCAAGACCGCTTCCGGGAACGGGTTGGGCTGCCGCTGGCAACCTATTTCTCTGGCCCCAAGATCCGCTGGATGCTGGATAACGTGCCCGGCCTGCGGGAAGCCGCTGAACGCGGCGATGCGCTCTTCGGCAACATCGACACCTGGCTGATCTGGAACCTGACCGGCGGCCCGGAAGGCGGCGCACATGTCACCGACGTGACCAACGCCAGCCGCACCATGCTGATGAACCTGCAGACACTGGATTGGGACCCGGAAATCTGCGCGATCATGGGCGTGCCGATGAACATGTTGCCGCAGATCCGCTCCTCCTCAGAGGTCTACGGCCATACCCGGCCATCCGGCCCCTTCCGGGGCAGCATCCGCGTCTCCGGCGATCTGGGTGATCAACAGGCAGCCACCGTCGGCCAGACCTGCTTTGACATAGGCGAGGCCAAGAACACCTATGGTACCGGCTGTTTCATGCTCCTGAACACCGGGACGGAGATCGTCCACTCGCGCAACGGCTTGCTGACCACCGTCTGCTACAAGTTCGGCAGGCAGCCGGCTGTTTACGCGCTGGAAGGCTCCATCGCCATCACCGGAGCGCTGGTGCAATGGCTGCGCGACAACCTGAAGATGATCGACAGCGCACCGGAGATCGAGGCGCTGGCCCGCACCGTCGATGACAACGGCGGCATCTACTTCGTACCGGCCTTCTCCGGCCTGTTCGCGCCTTACTGGCGTTCTGATGCCCGCGGCGTGATCGTCGGCCTGACCCGCTATGTCAACCGCGGCCACTTTGCCCGCGCCGTGCTGGAAGCCACCGCCTACCAGACCCGTGAAGTGCTGGACGCCATGAAAGCCGACTCCGGCGTAAGCCTCAAGGCCCTCAAGGTTGACGGCGGCATGGTCTTCAACGACCTGCTGATGCAGTTCCAGGCGGATGTGCTGGGTGTGCCGGTGGTGCGCCCCCGCGTGGCGGAGACCACCGCCCTCGGCGCGGCCTATGCCGCCGGGCTGGCTGTCGGCTTCTGGCAGAGCACGGACGAGATGCGCCAGAACTGGGGCGTGGATAAAGTCTGGGAGCCAACGCCAGGCAGCCAGGCCAGCACAGTGCTTTACGCGCAGTGGAAAAAAGCGGTCACCCGCACTTTCGGCTGGGTAGAGTGAAGGCGGGTCGGGCGTCAGGCCCGCTGCAGGCCCGGATGAGGCTTACTGCCGGTCACAGGGAAAGGGTGTGCGCATGACCCTCCGGCGCAAGGTGGTGCTGATCATCGGCCTGTTGTTCTTCAGCCTGATGCTGGCGCTGTATGCCACCGCGCAGACCCTCCTGCTGAACAACTTCATGGCGCTGGAGGAGGAAACCGCCAGGCAGAACATGCAACGCGCCCTCAACGCACTGGCCGATAGCTTTGCCACCCTGCGCCCTTTCGCCACCGACCGGGCCTGGCAGGAAACCCTCTACCGCTTCCTGACAGCCGATGACGACGAGGCGTCCGCTGCAACGTTCGGCGCCAGCGTCTTTGCCGCGCGCGACCTCAGCGTGATCATCGTCGTGGATGCTGCCGGGCGTGTGCGCTATGCCGGCGGCTACGACCGCTACAACCGCCAGTTGACAGAGGCCCCCCGCGCCCTGCTGGAATACCTGCGCATCGACGCTACACTGCTGACCCACGCGGATAGCGACACAATCCAGAATGGCTACCTTATGCTGCCAGAAGGGCCGCTGATGGTTCTGGCGGCCCCGGTCGTAGCCGGGGACGGCAGCCCCTCCCTGGTTGGCACCCTGATCTGGGGCCGCTACCTGGACAGCCTGGAAATCCAGCATCTGGCCGCCATCACCCGCCTGCCGCTTCGCCTCCAGCCGTACCATGATCCGCGCCTGCCGCCGGATTTCGTCACCGCCCGCGATCAGCTTTCCAGCGCCAGCCCTCTCATCGTCCGCACCCTGGATGATCGCCGCATCGCCAGCTATGCCCTGCTGGCAGACCTTCACGGCACGCCGATCCTTATCCTGCAGGTGGAACAAACTCGCGAGATCTACCGCCAGGGGCAAGCCGTCATTTTCGTCCAGCTGGCTGTCATCCTGATCCTCAGCCTGCCAGCCACACTGGGCAGCCTGTTCCTCCTTGATCGGGTGGTATTGGGCCGTCTGTTACGACTGACCAACCGCATCCGTGACATCGGCCAGCGCGGCGACATCTCCACCCGCGTGGTCGTGGAAGGCCAGGATGAACTGGCGGACCTGGCCAACTCGATCAACGCGATGCTCAACTCACTGGAACGCTCCCAGGCGGCGCTGGCGCAGGCACACGAGCAGCTGGCCCGTAGCGCCCGGCTGGCCGCCGCAGGTGAAACTGCTGCGGGTGTCGCCCACCAGATCAATAACCCGCTGACCAGCATCGTCGCTGAGGTGCATCTGCTACTCAGCCGCCCTGATCTGGATGACGACCTGCGCGAGTCCGTGCAGGCGATCAAAGAAGCGGCCTACCGCGCCGGCACCATCGTTGAGCAAATGCTCAACCTGACCCGCTCCCTGCCGCTGGACATGGGCGAGACCGATGTCAACGCCTCTGTACAAAACGCCATCGCCCTGGTCAGGACGCAGGTAGAACCATACATCAGCCGGCTGGTGATCGAGCTGGCACCGGACTTGCCGCCGATCACCGCCAGCGGGCGACACCTGGAGGATGTCGTCTGGATCAACCTGCTGCTGAATGCCCGCGATGCCGTCCGCGATATTCCCAACAGCCAGATCCGGGTCAGCACCGCCTACAACCGGGCCGAGCAGATGGTCGAAGTCACCATCGAAGACAACGGGGTGGGCATCCGGGCGGAAGACCTGCCGCACATTTTCACGCCGTTCTTCACCACCAAGCCGCAGGGCACAGGCCTGGGCCTGGCCATCTGCCACGATGTCGTCCAGCGGCACGGGGGTATAATGACAGTCGAAAGTCAGGCCGGAGCGGGTGCGCGCTTCACCGTCAAGTTGCCGATCAGTGCCCCGCCCGCTGACTGACAGCCCGCCGATCCTGCCGGGCGACGTCAGAACGTGGGGGGAGGGTAACCGGATATGCCGACCGTGCTGGCTGTTGATGATGATCCTCAGGTGCTGCGGGCGGTGCGCCGGGTCCTGGAAGGGGCCGGTTTCACCGTCACCACTGCACAAAGCGGACGTGACGCGCTGGAGATCGTCAGGCAGGAGCGCCCAGATATCATCGTCTTGGACATTATCATGCCAGAAATGGACGGGGTGGAAGTGTGCCGCCGTCTGCGGGCCGACCCCTTCCTGGCGCGCATCCCGATCCTGTTCCTGACGGCCAAGAATCGCCCCACCGACATCGCCGAGGCCCTGGACGCAGGCGGCGACGACTTCCTGAGCAAACCGTTCGAGGTGATCGAGCTACCGGCTCGCCTGCGCGCTCTGCTGCGCCGCGCACCGGGCGGTGCCCTGGATGTCCACGCGGATTACGTCGTCGTCGGCGAAATGGCCCTGCACATCACCCGCCCCGAACTCCTGATCGGGCAAACCCGCATTCAACTCAGCGCCGTCGAGCACCGCCTGATGCACTACCTGATGTTGCACGCCGGACAGCCGGTTTCTACCGCCGAGCTGCTGGAAAACGTATGGGAATACCCGCCGGGCACCGGCAACCCCAAACTGGTGCATGTTCACATGCGCAACCTGCGGGCCAAGATCGAGAGCAATCCAGACGAGCCGCGCTACCTGCGCAACGTACACGGGCGCGGATACATCGTCGGCGAGTAGGGAGCTTTCCCCATCCGCAGGCTGCCGCCAGCCTTCCACCGGGGAATCGTTGACCAAAAGCGGAATTTTTTACCAAGTTTTACCCCGCGCCTTTGTGATTCCGCTATGATGAGACTGAGGCTGAACAAAGGTACCATTGCTCCTGCCCTACCGTCCTGCGTATTCTGTTAACGAATACCATTGCATAGCAGGGAGTATGGCGCCTTTGGCCAGGCAAGCGTGACGTGGTGGTGCAGGCAGCCACCTGCGCGTGGTCGTCGTCGGTGATACCGGGCTGACAGCCAGAACGAGAGGCAGTGGTGTTCAGTCGGCAGCGACTCACAGGCTCAAAATGGCGGATCGCAGGGCTGGTGATCCTGGCGCTGGTCGGCCTGCTGGTCATCCTGCTTGCGATCGTCGACGGTCGGAGCGCTGCCTGGAACCGGTATCTGGCTCAGAACGCGGCGGAGGCGTCCGCGTTGGCCGGGGCGGGAAGCCTGCAGGAGCTTTTGCTCACTCCCGGCTTTGTGTGTGACCAGACCTCCGACCGGTTGATCTGGGAGCGGATTTCGCTCTACGCCGACCTGAACCAGGTGCTGGATACGACACGGGAATTGAACGTGCAGGCGTACTACCTGAGCCGGGATGCTACCGGCGCTCTGATCGACCTGATCAACCCGGAGACCGGCCTGCCCTGGCAGGTCGGCGCCAGCGGCGCGGTGCCCTGCGCGGCCCTGTATGGCCTGCACGTCGAGGTGTATTACCCGCAGGATACGCTGATGATCCGGCTGATGGGCCTCAAGAACACCACCATCCGGGCGGAAGCTGCCGCCACCTGGGATGAAACCGCCTGGTGTGGCACCTATGTCCTCTATGGCCTGGATACCGATACCACCACCAGTCCGGTTTCAATCGTCGGTTCCGGCCTCACAATCAGCGGCGGTATCCACAGCAGTGGCGGGCTGACCCTCCGTGGCGGAGAAACGCCCATCCGCCTGGACTCGGTCTTCCCCGTGACTATCGGCGCGGGAGCTGAAGCCAGCCTGGTATGGGAAGGGGTGGAGCCTGCACAGGGCCTCAGCCCAATGAGCGGGGATGACATCCTATCGCCATACCTTTATCGGCTGCAGGACTTCCAGCCCGGTGGGTTCCTGTGGCGGTCGGCGGAAGCGCGTGGTGGAGCACACAACCTGCCCGGCGGTATTGACGGCGATACCATCGCCCTTCACGGCAATGGCTTGTATGTGACCGATGGCCCGATTCAGCTGGACAGTCTGCCGCCCCGGAGCGATGGTTCCCCCTGGCGGCTGACCCTGGTGAGCTCCGATCGCATCATCCTTGCGCCGGAACTGGCTGCCGACCTTACCCCGCATACCGCCGGCGTGCTGTTCTACAGCAGTAGCGCAGATAGGGAAGGAGCCATCACAGTGGCTGAGGACGCCGATCGGCTGGCCGGGCTGATCCTGGCCCCTGCTGGCGGCGTCAGGATCGACATCAGCGGAGAGGCGGTGCTGGAGGGTGCGGTGCTGGGCCAGCGGGTGATGGTCAACAGCGCTGGAGGCGTCATCCGCCACCAGCCTGCCTATTGCCCGCCCGCGCCGGAGCCGGTGGCGCTGGTTGATGCGCCGCAGCATATCGTGCGGGTCGCCCGGGTATCCGCAGGAGATGGTGAGTGAGCCTATGTTCACCAACCTGAGAAGCTATCTCCCCTTTGCCATCGTGGTCGCCGCGGCGCTGGTGCTGGCGCTATTCGGCTTTGTAACCGGCCTGAGCGATTTTAACGCCCGCCAGAGCGCCGCCGCACAGGCCACTGCGACGCCCGAAGGACTTATCCCCGGCGTGACGCCCTCCCCCACGCGGCCCAGCAGCCCGCCCCTGCGCCTGCCGCAGGATGGGCAGACCATCGCCCTCAGCGGCGAGATGGCCAACGGTGGCTACTGGCGCTGGGATGACATCGTGAACCTGCTGGGCGTCTACGGGACGGCAGGCCAGCTGATCAGCCGGGACGTGGAAGGCACCACCTACCGTGGCGTCCCGCTGGCCTACCTGCTGCGCTATGTCCGGCTGAATGCGGAAGCCGAGCGGCTGCTGCTGGTCACCCGTTCCGGGCGGCAGGTGGTCTACATCCTGCGGGGCGCTGACGACTTCATGGATTACCTGATCGCCGCCACGCCGCAGAATACGCTGGTCGTTGTGCCGCCTTACGGGCGGGCCTTCAATGTGATCCAGGAACTGGCCAGCATCCAGGCGGTGCGGGCTGCCGATATCCGCAATGTCCTGACGGTGGCCGTCCCCGCCCGGCCCGATCAGGTGAATCTGGCGGGCTATTTCCAGCGCGGGGGCCTGTGGAGCTGGTCCGATCTGACCGGCCTGCTGGGCGTCTACGGCAGCGCAGGCGCTTACCAGACTGTGACCGTCGCCAGCGGGACGTATAGCGGCGTGCCTACCTCGTACCTGTTTGACTACGCCCGCGTCACCCGGGACCGGGCCAACCTGATCTACCTGTACAACCGGGACGGTACGCGCAGCACGGCCACCCCGGCCCTGCTGACCTGCACGGACTGCGTGATCGCCCGCGCCAGCAATGGCACGTTGACCCTGATTCAACCCGGCAGAGAGCCGGAAACGCTCTTTGAACTGGCCGTCATCGAAATCCCATAGCGGGATAGTTGTCCGACAACCCACTGAGGCATCAACCCTGATCAGTTGCAGCAAAAGCGAGGTAAGACAGATGAACCGCAAAGAAGGCTTTATCCACTCCCTTATCCGGCGCCTGTCGCTCTCCGGGCGGCGTGCCCAGTCCGGCCAGGTGATTATCCTGATGGCCTTCGGTATGATTGCCCTGCTGGCCGTGCTGGGGCTGGCCATTGACGGCGGACGGCTATTCTTCCTGGAGCGCGACGCCCAGAATGCCTCCGACGCCGCAGTGATGGCGGCTACCTACGCGCTGTGCACAAACGGCGATCCGGTCTCTGCCGGTCTGACGGCAGCCGCCGACAATGGCTTCGTCAATGACGGCACAACGATGACCGTCACCGTCAACAATCCGCCAAGCCGGACACTGCAAACGTCAGCGCCGCCGGCCAGCTTCGCTGAGGTCATCATCACCGCCGAAATCCCCTCCTATTTCATCCACCTGGTGTACGGCGGGGACCTGGCCGTGACCACCTACGCGCTGGGCCACTGCATCCGCGGCTGGGACGCGGCCAACGACGGTGGCGCCATCATGGGCATCAACTCGCGCGGGTGCAGTTGCCAGAATGCCTGTTCCGTCACGGTCTCCGATAATGACATCTACGGTAATCTGCGTTGCAATGGCGAAGTGCAGTCCCAGGGGTCAGATCATGATATCTACGGCTACGTAGATTACATGTGCAACTACAACGCTAACAACATGACCCTCGACCCGGCCACCAACAACCCCTCTGTGCTCCCTGAGCGGTTTGAAGTGCCGGAATTCTACCACATCGAGGACTACCGGCCCGGCGGCCTGTACTTCCAGAAGGCGCAGGCCGATGGCATGCTATGGTACTTCGCGGGCAGTGGCAACCACCAGATCAACCTGAACCGTGAAGCCGAGCGCACGCGCTTTGCCCAGGGCGGCCTGATCTATTCGGAAGGCAACCTGCAGATCCTGGGCAGCGGCACCCACACCGCTACCATCACGATCGTCTCTGAAGGTAGCATCAACATCAGCGCCAACACCAACCTGACCGCCCACCCCGCCTACTCAACGCCTGGCTCCCAGCCGACGCCGGTAGGTGGCCTGCTCCTGTTCACCAATGTTGACGGTGGTGGCTGCAACAAGAACAGCAACGTCAGCATCACCTATAGCAGCACCAGCACCGTCTGGCAGGGTATCATCTATGCCCCCAGGGCGAATGTTGACTTCTCGAACTCACGCTCGTTTGGACGCGGGGCGATCATCGCTGACACCGTTGCCATTTCCGGCAGTGATAACGAGATCCATTACGATCCGTCGCTTTTGCCGCCCATGCCACCGTCGATTCAGCTCGAGGAATAAGTCGGGCGATCCAAACGACATAGCCGTAGCGGGGGGAGTGGTACACCCTCCCCCCACCCGGGCCTTTACGGGAGGAATTCCATGCTCAAACGCAGACTGAGAAATGCTCTGCACGCCGGACAACGGGGCCAGAGTCTCGTTGAGTTCTCGCTCACGGCAATTATCATCCTGCTCATCCTGTCGGGCTTGCTCGACCTGGGGCGGCTTTACTTCACCTTGATTGCTAGTTGAAGACGTTCATGCTGCACTCGTTAGAATGGTAGTTGCGAAACGACCACTGGACGAGGAGGCAGCATGAACGACACCTACATTGTAACGGTATATGTCGTGCTGGATGATCTGTTGTGCGCTCTGCGGTATAGCGACGACGGGCGCGCGGAACTGAGCGCAGCGGAAATCCTGACAGTGGCAGTGGTAGCGGCCAAGTACTTTCAAAATCATCACGAACGTGCGTTGTATCTGCTGGTCCAATTGGGCTACCTGCGTGCGTTCAGTGTGTCGCGCTTCAACCGGCGGCTGCACGCGTTGAGGGAGTGGCTGTGGCACGTCGCCGGGATCATGGGTGAAGTGTTGGCCAAGGGCAAGGTCTTCATCGTGGATACGCTGCCCATCCCCATCTGCAAACGCGTGCGAGCCAAACGCTGCCGCAAGGTGCAGGGGGCGGCGTATGCCGGGTACTGTGCGGCTAAACAGGAGCACTATTTCGGTTGGCAATTGCACTTGGTCTGCGATGCTGCGGGTGTACCCGTCGTTTTTGAGCTGTTGCCAGCGGCGTGTGATGAGTTGGTCCCGATTCAGGAGTTGTTGGCGGCCTTGCCGGAGGGCAGCCAAGTGGTCGCCGACAAAGGCTATGTCAGCCAGAAAGACGAACTGATCGCCTACTGCTATGGTGGTGTGCGTCTGATCCCCACCTATCGCCGCAACATGCGCGGCAACAGCCAGGAAGATGCCCGCCTGATCCGTCAACACCGCTCGATGATCGAGACGGTCAATAGCCAGTTGGAGAAGATGGGTCTGCAACGCCTTCATGCTCGTACCAATGCTGGTGTTGCCCTGAAGGTCTTGGCCTCGCTCATCGCCTTGGCCTTGACCAACGCTAACTAGCAATCAAGGTTTACTTCATCTATGTAGCGCTGGAAGACAGCGCCGGCGAAGCAGCGCTGTTCCTTTCCATCAATCCGCTATGCCGCACCGCGGCAGATAGCGACCTCAGCGCAGGCAGGGATTGTAGCGATCCGAACAATGCTGAGTGGCGCGCGCGCAACGCAGTCGGTGGCGTCCTGAACTGGGACACGGCGACAGTCAATATCTTCGCGCCGCCAGCATTGATGGGTGCCGGCGCGACCGTCCGGGTACAGATCATCTATCCCTACCGCATCCTGACGCCTTTGATCGCTCAGATTGCCAGCCAGATCAATCTGACCGTGGAAGCTACCCAGACCGTTTTCAACGATCCAGTCTCGCCCTGAAGTCGTCCCGCCATATCGTAAACAGAGCCGGGAGAAGCGGCCTTATGCACACCAAGTCCTTATCTAACCGCAAACAGGGCCAGGCGCTGGTGGAATTTGCCCTGATTTTGCCTGTCGTGCTCTTTCTGATTTTTGGCATCCTCGATTTCGGGCGTTTGCTGATCGCCTACACTTCGGCCTCGGGTAACCTGCGGGCAGCCGCGCGTTACGCCACCGTCGTCGGCCTGGTCGGCACCCGGCGCTACCTGGACTGCGCCGGGATGGAAGCCACGGCGCGCAATGTGTTCTTTGTCAACTCACAGACGGTGACGATCAACTACATCAAGGCCAACACCGGGACGACCATCCCCTGCGCTTCGATCAGCGACGCTATGCTGGAGAATGGCGACATCCTGCAGATCAACAGCACCAACACCGTCAACCTGATCACGCCATTCCTCAACAACATCTGGCCAAACATCACCCTCAACTTCACAGCCCGGCGCACTATCGTCAAGGACATCACGCTGCTGGCGACCATCAGCGACACTGAACCGGATGGTCTGGAAGACGCCTGGGAGATGCTCTGGTTTGGCACTCTGAATTACTCCTCCACCGATGATCCCGATGGCGATGGGCTGAACAACGGCCTGGAGGAAATCCTGGGTACCAATCCGACAAATCCCGATACCGACGGGGACTCGGCCAACAGCTGCGGACGCCGATTGTGGGATGGCGAAGAGGTGTTCGTCTACGGCACCAATCCCACTAACCCAGACACCGACGGTGACGGCATCTCGGATGGCGAGGAGCTATGCAACGGCACCGATCCCCTGTCATGGCAACCGATAGCGGTCGACGATATCGACATCGTCAGCAACGCTGGATGGACCAGAATCGTTGATGTCCTGGCCAACGATCGCGCCCAACAACCAGAGAATCTCTACATCGTCCGCTTTGATGCCGTCACGACCCAGGGCGGTCGGGTCAGGTTGATCACCAACGGCTCGACCGGCGTTGGCGCTGGCCGCGACGACTACTTCGAATACCAGGCGCCACTCTTTTTCGTTGGCACAGATACCTTCACCTACACCATCACTGATGCCAGCGGCGTCCAATCCACGGCTACCGTGACCCTCAACGTCAATGCGGGGAGCGCCACACCGGTGCCCACCGCTGTCCCGGCTGACTTCGCCTTCGAAGCCCCCTTCTGGGACCCCGTCCTGGAAGCCAACCGCGACTGGTGGCGGCTGAATAACGGCGCGGTCTTCATGGGCTACGAAGACTGGCAGGTGGAGTGGTGGGCCTGGAGCGGCGCGACCATTGACAATGTCAATGCCGAGATGTCCACGCCGCCGGACTGCACCGTTACTCAGGGTTACAATGCGCCGCTAGCCTTCAACTGGGGCACCGGTGGCCCCGCCCCAGGCGGCGACTGTGGCACGGCCAACCCCTGGCGCACCGATAACTTCATCGCCCGCTGGACACGCTCCTTCGGCGTGGCCAATGACTTCACGGCCACCTTCAAGATCATGGCCGATGACGCTATCCGCATATTCATCGACGGCAGCCCGGTGGTTAACCAGTGGGTACTGGGCGCGGGCCGCTACGAGACGTCCATCAATTACACCTTTTCCGGTGGCGTTGAGCACACCATCGTGGTCGAATATGCCGAGTACACCGGCAACGCGCTGGTGATCTTCGCCCCGCATGACGGGACCAACGAGGATCGCGGCCTCTGCGGCTGGGCCATGACCAACGACAGCGCCTACCAGGACAGCATCCCCTCCTGGACGGACTTCCCGAACATCAACTACTATCCCGATACCCGCTGCCACCTGGAATTGCGCGGCACGGTTAACCTGGCTACGCTGACCACCCCACCACAGATGAGCTTCTGGAACCGCTGGGTGCTGGCCGATGCCAGCGATGTAGCCTGGCTCCAGTTCCGCGAGGCCGGAACCAACACCTGGTATGGCCAGCGGTTACACCAGGGGCCGGAGACGCAACTGGACTGGACGCGCGAGGTTATCGATCTGTCTGCCTTTTCCGGTGAATCGATGACCAATGGTACCCCGGCTACGCTGGACTTCACCGGCAAGACCATCGAGTTCCGCTTTATGCTGCAGGGTGGCGATGATCCCGGCACCGAGCAGGGCTGGTGGATCGACGAAATCCTGATCGACCAGAGCGTGCCGGAGGTCTACACCATCGGCTTCTTCGACGACATGGAAAGCGGCAACCGCTACTGGCTACCGGGCAGTCAGTGGGCAATCACCACCGAAAGAGCCTACAGCGGCATCAGCGCCTGGTCGGATAGCCCCTACAGCAACTACAGCGGTAACGCCAGCTACCTCCTGCAACTCAACGGCGTGGTGGACATCACCGACACCACCGTCGCCACCAGCCCGGAACTGGTCTTCTACCATGCCTGGCGGCTGGGCGTCGGCGATAGCATCTTCGTCGATATCTCCTATGACGAGATCACCTGGACGCCGTTGACCGGCGGCCCGCTCGCCACCGGCGATACCAACACAGCCTTCACCCGTCAGGAGATTCCGCTGAGCGGCTACCAGACTCAGCCGTTCTACCTGCGCTTCCGGCTGACCTCTGACGCCGTTAACGAATCGAGCGGCTGGTGGATCGACGATGTCGCGATCCAGAATCACGACAATAGCTTCTTCACCTACCCGTTCTTTGATGACATGGAACTGGGCGGAGATAACTGGCTCCCCGGCGGCAGGTGGACAATCTCCCCGGAAAGCGCCTACAGCGGTTTCTCCGCCTGGTCGGACTCGCCCGGCGGGACATACGTTCACGGCAGCAACAGCAGCCTGCAAACGGCCAAACGCTTCAACCTGGCCGCAGGCGGAGCCACCCAGCCGGAACTGAGCTTCTGGTACCGGCGCGACATTGCGGCGACCGACGCTTTCTACGTCGAAATCTCAACCGATATGGGAGCGACCTGGCAGACGATCTGGTCCTACCAGTATCGCTCCAACGACGGCTCGACCAACCCTGAGGCGCCCGATTCGACTGGCACTTCCGGCGTACCCTGGGTGGAGTTCAACCGCCAGCTCGCCTGGGAGCGGGTCTCGGTGGACATGACGCCGTACATCAGCACACCATTCTACCTGCGCTTCCGTATGGATGCGCGCGCCGACACGGCGGTCGGTGATGGCGTCTGGCTCGATGACATCCGCCTGGCGGAATATACCGGCCTGACCAGTCCCCATACTCTGCCCTTCAGCGACGACATGGAAGGCACGACTAACTGGCGCCTGGGCGGTAGCTGGAACCTGAGCAACGAGAGCCGTCACGGCGGCACATATGCCCTCACCGATAGCCCGAACATCTCCTACACGACTGACACATGGTCGGTGCTGGAGCTGATCAAGCCGATCGATCTGCGCGGACTGGGCGCTAACGACTTCCCCATCCTGTACTGGTGGGATCGTTTCGCTCTGAGCCAGTATGACTACGCCCGCGTGCAGGTCTCCGTATGGAACGGGCCGGGCTGGAGCAACTGGTCAGCCTGGACGGAGATCTCCCAGCACTACTACAACACTGTTCTTTCCTGGGATCGTCGTCAGGCCGATCTACGGCCCTTCAAGGGCAAGCTGGTACGCATCCGCTTTGTCCTGGATGCATTGCAACAGGATAGTGTCGCCGATGGCTGGTGGATCGATGATGTGTCGGTTCAGCTTTATAACCCAACCATCACCCCGTACACCAGCTTCTATGAAGACGCCGACAGCCTGGCCGGCTGGGTACCAGATGGCACCTGGGGCATCAGCGGGATCACCCGCAGCGCGGGCAGCGGCAGCGGCGCGTTTGGCCCTGGCTCCTGGAGCGCCTACTTCTACGATCTGGAGCAGTATGGGACATGCGGCGGCGCAACCGATGCCCAGCGCGCCGAGAAGGCCATGCTGGGCCAGACCTTCCCGACGGGTACTGGCTGTAGCCAGAACCTGGGCGCCACCTACACCCCTTATGGCGGCGGGCCGGTGCCCCTCAGCGCTGTCAATTTCAACTGCAGTGCGGGGGCCATCCCTCACCCGGACGGCACCTGTAGCACCACGTCCTGGAAGACCGGCTACGACCACTTCGCTATCAAGTTCGTACGGGCCTTCACCGTCCCGGCGACACGGCAGTACGACTTCAGCGTGACCCACAACGACGGTGCACGACTCTACATCTACCCGGCAGGCCCGTACACCAACCCGGTGATCAACCGCTGGATGGATACTGAGCCGCTCACGCCAACGGATGCGGTCAGCGTGACCCTCGGCCCTGGCGCCTACACAATTGAGCTGTGGTACTACGACAACACCGGCCCGGCGGCTATCCAGCTTAACACCGCTGTGCCCAGCTTCTCCTTCCACGACAGCCCCCTGGGGAGCTACGCCTACCGCGATGACATGTCCCTCACCCTGGATGGTCTGATCGACCTGACCGGGGCCACCCAGCCGGTGCTGTCCTGGTACGAGAGTTACGACCTGGCCGATGAGACCACCTGCGTCGTGCCGGAAATCTCGCTGCCGTACGTGAGCTTCAACCGCTGGGTCGCTGTCGCCACTGAAGTATGCGGTCCGGCCACCAGCACGACCTGGCAATTGCGGGAAGCTCCGCTGCGAGCGCTGATCCAGAGCAGGTTTGGCCTGACGCCGCCCTACACCGGCAACAATGCCCTGCTGGCCCTGCGCTTCCGCCTCTCGGCGCTCGGCACGGCGACGGCTGATGGCTGGTGGGTGGACGACATCAGTATGCGGACAAACAGCGCCCCCATTGCCGTCAATGACACCTATACCACCGCCGAGGACACACCGCTGATTAGAATGGTACCCGGCGTGCTGGGCAACGATAGCGATCCAGACGGCGACACGCTGACGGCCACCGTCGCCAGCAATCCGTCACGCGGTGCCCTGACGCTCAGCGCCAATGGCGCCTTCACCTACACGCCGCTGCTCAACTACAACGGCTCAGACAGCTTCACCTACACGGTCAGCGACGGCAAGGGCGGTACAGCTACAGCGACTGTCTCTATCACTATCACCCCGGTCAACGACCCGCCGGTAGCCAACAACGACTCGTACTCCGTCAAGAAGAACAGTACACTTAACGTTGCTGCGCCCGGCGTGTTGAGCAACGATACCGATGTGGAAGGTAGCCCGCTAACCGCGATCTTGGTTGCTGGCCCGGCTAACGGTACGCTGACACTCAACGCCAACGGCTCGTTCACCTATTCGCCAAAACCCGGCTACACCGGCACAGACTCGTTCACCTACCGCGCCAGCGATGGCTCAGCCACGTCGAATGTGGCGACCGTGACGATCAGGGTCAACTAGGGCAACCAGGGATGTAAGATGGAAATAGCTTCTGGCTGAGGGCGAAACTGCCCTCAGCCAGGGCCAATCAGGATGCAAAGGCTACCGGCGGGCAGGCCCAGGGTATGGGAAATCCCACACCCTGGGAGCTGGCCGTAACATTGTGGCAGTGAAAGCGGTTTAGAGGTTAGAGGCGATCGGTAGCCAATGAGTGCGATTGACAGGATAGATACCATGAAACAGCCAGCCATGATGGTGGGAATAATCATCGCCGTCCTGCTGATTCTCTGCTCCCCCGTAACCCTGCAGGCCCAATCGGGAGGAACCACTACCAGCGCATGCCCTCAGATCGTGGAAATTGCCCTGGCCACCACCCACCAGCTCTGCGAGCGTATCGGCGAGAACCAGGCCTGTTACGGCCATGTGCTGGTGGATGCGTTGCCACAGGATCATGTTGAGGAGTTCGCGTTCAGCCAGGAAGGCGATATCGCCGAACTGGTCGACCTGAAGACCATCCGCCTCAGTCCGATGGATCTGGAAAGTGGGCTGTGGGGGGTGGCCCTGATGAACCTGCGCGCCTATATGCAGTATGCCAGCCCGCAGCCGGTCACCTTCCTGCTGTTCGGCGATGTGGAGATCAATAACAGGGTCGCACCGGCTCCTACCATCGAGGTCACGGTAGCCTCCCGCACAGCGGTAAACGTGCGGCTGGCGCCGACGCCCAATGCTGGCGTGATCGGGGTGCTCCAGCCTGGCCAGACAGTGACCGCCAAAGCCCGCCTGGCCGATAACTCCTGGCTGCGCGTGGCCCTGCCGGATAATGACCGGGTCGGCTGGACCTTTGCCGCCAACCTGACCAGCGAGGAAGACATCAACACCCTGAATGTGGTCGAGTCGTGGGCGCCATTCTACGGGCCGATGCAGGCCTTTTACTTCCGCAGCGGCATCGATGACGCTGCCTGTGTGGAAAGCCCGCCCAGCGGCCTGCTGATCCAGACCCCGGAGGGGGTGGCGGAGGTCACCCTGCTGGTCAATGAGGTCAGTATCCAGATGAGCGCCACAGCCTACCTGCAGGCGGCGCCAGGCGAGCAGATGACCTTCAGCGTGCTCAGCGGCTGGGCCATCGTCGAGGCCGCCGGGCGGCAACAGCCGGTTTTCGCCGGGACACAGGTCAGCATCCCGCTCAGCGCGGACCTGACCCCCGTTGCGCCACCCAGTGCGCCTGCGCCATATGACCTGGCCGCGCTTCAGGCCTTGCCGCTGAACCTGCTGGGTAGCCCCGTGACGATCGCCAGCCCGCTGCAAGCCACCCAGATCATGCAGTTGCTGGAAGCAGTGGCGGAGGCGGGGGGCGTGATCAGCAGCGCCAGCGTCGCAGCCGCCGCGGAAACCTCTTCCGGTTCCTCCGACACCCTGCCACCGGGATTGGAGGGGGCGGCTCCGCCCGGTCAGGGCGGCACGGCCCCCGGCCAGGGCGGTACCCCACCCGGCCAGACCAAGAAGTAAACTTTGCGCGGTGCGCCCCGCCGGCTATGGGCCGGTAGAGAAGCGTGGGCTGATTGATGATCACCGTCAAAATCTGCCCGACCTGTAAACACGAGAATGCCGAGGAAGCGGCTTATTGTGTTCATTGCGGGGCGCTGCTGGTCAGCGGGCGCAGCGATACTACCACCCGGCCAGTCAGCGAGACGGAAATCCTCAAGCTGGCCGCTGAAGCCTCCCCCCCGCCTGGGGCTAAGGCTCCACCCGCCGCCGCGTCGCTGGCGTTGTTTGTCGTTGGACAGGAACAACCCATCCTGCTCGGCCACGAACAGACGATCATCCTGGGGCGCGGCGGCAGTGGGGAAAGCGGCCCGGCGCTGCTCGACCCGCAACTGGCCGTCCGGGCGGGGGTATCCCGCAATCATGCCAGTATCAGTTATGCTGATGGCGTCTATACCATCAAAGACCTGGGCAGCACCAACGGCACCTGGGTCAACAACAAACGCCTGCTGGCCCAGATGCCGTATGTCCTGCAGAGCGGCGACCAGATCCGGCTGGGGGCGCTGGTGATCTACATCTACTTCCAGGGGTAGCCGCGCCGGGCGGCAAACCGTCCGCCGATCGCCGCCTGTTGGCTTACCTGGCTGGTTCCGAACCCTGAGATACTACCCACACGCGAGGCGGGCAGCCCATGCAATTACAGGATGTCAAAGTCATCAAGGGCTATCTGTTGACCGACCTGATCGGCGTCGGTGGCTTTGGCGCGGTCTACCGCGCCCAGCAGCCCATCGTCGACCGGGAAGTCGCCATCAAGGCCATCCTGCCCGAATATGCCAACCACCCGGAATTCATCCGCCGCTTTGAAGCCGAAGCGCAGTTAATCGCCCGCCTGGAACACCCCCACATTGTCCCTCTGTACGACTACTGGCGGGAACCGGACGGGGCCTATCTGGTCATGCGCCTGCTGCGCGGCGGCAATCTGCACGAGCGGCTGGCCCTGGAAGGAGCCTGGTCACTGGAGGCGGCGGCGCGCCTGCTGGATCAGGTGGCCGCCGCACTGGACGCCGCCCACCGTCGCGGCATTGTCCACCAGGACATCAAACCCGGCAACATCCTCCTGGACGAAGACAGCAACTGCTACCTGGCTGATTTTGGCATCGCTAAGAATCTGCTAGATGTTCAGGAAATGTTGCACAAGGGGCCGCGCATCGGCACACCGTTGTTCATGGCGCCGGAACAATTCAGCCCCGAAGGGGTGGTCACCCCGCAAACAGATATTTATAGCCTGGGCATTGTGCTCTATGCCACCCTGACCGGACGTGTGCCATTCGCCCACGCCGAAACGACCATGATCATCCGCAGCCATCTCAACGATCCCCTGCCGCCGGTGCAGTTTGCGCGCCCGGAGCTACCGCATGAGATCAATAACGTGTTGCGCTGCGCCACTGCCAAAGAGCCGCAAGCCCGCTATGAAAGCGCATTGGCCATGGCCGCCGATTTCCGGCAGATCGTCCCCGGCCTGGCGACCCTGCCTATACCGCCCACCAGCATACCAGCGCCAGCCGCCGACATGCCCACCGACGCCTCAACGATTGTGCTGCAGGGGCATGCTCTGGAATTGCAGAATCCCTACAAGGGCCTGCGCGCCTTTCAGGAAGCCGACGCCAGCGACTTCTTTGGCCGCGAGGCGCTGACGGCGCGGCTGCTCCGGCGGTTGCAGGACCCCGATCGCGCCGGGCGTTTTCTGGCGGTGGTTGGCCCCAGCGGCAGCGGCAAATCCAGCGTGGTGCAGGCGGGCGTCATCCCCTTGCTACGCCAGGGCTATGTCAGCGGTTCGGCACGCTGGTTCATCGTCCGTATGCAACCAGGCGCTGACCCCTTCGCTGAACTGGAAACCGCTCTGCTGCGCATCGCGCTGGCCCCGCCGCCGGATATGTCTGCCCGGCTGCGCGGCAGTATAGAGGGTCTGGCCGGCATCGTGGGCCAGATTTTGCCGGATGACGATTCGGATTTACTGCTGGTCATCGACCAGTTCGAAGAGATCTTCACCCAGACCGCCGATGAAACTATCCGCGCTCGCTTTCTCAAGAGTCTGCACCACGCCGTAACCGCCCCGGATTGCCGCCTGCATGCTATCATCACCCTGCGCGCTGACTTCTACGACCGCCCGCTGCTCTACCCCGACTTTGGCAACCTGATCCGCGAGCAGACCGAAGTTGTCCTGCCGATGAACGCCAGCGAACTGGAGCAGGCCATCCTCCGCCCGGCGGAACGCGCCGGGCTGAGCATCGAGCCGGTGCTGGCCCGCGCCCTGGTGGACGATGTGATCGAGCAACCCGGCGCCCTGCCCCTGCTCCAGTACACCCTGACCGATCTGTTCGAGCGCCGGCAGAACACAACCCTGACTTACGCGGCCTACCAGGAAGCCGGCGGCATTTCCGGCACGCTGGCCCGCCGCGCTGATGAGCTGTATGAGCAACTACCACCGCCGCGCCAGAAGCTTGCCCGTCAACTCCTGCTGCGTCTGGTGGCCGTCAGCGAGGGCACCGAGGCCACGCGCCAGCGCGTCAAATGGGGCGCACTGCTCTCCCTGGTGTCAGAACCAGAGCGCCCGGTCATCCGCGAAATCCTTGACCTGTTTGGCCGCAACCGCCTGCTGACCTTTGATCACGACCCGCAGACCCGCGAGCCAACCGTCGAAGTAGCACACGAAGCCCTGATCCGGGAGTGGGATCGGCTGCAGGGCTGGCTGGAGGAGAACCGCGCCGACTTGCTGACCCAGCGCCGCCTGGCTACCGCCATCCTGGAGTGGAACAATGCCGGGCGCGATCCCAGTTATCTGGCTACCGGCAACCGCCTGGCCCAGTTCGAGGCCTGGCGCGCCAGCACCAGCCTGACGCTCAACGCGGATGAGATCGCCTATCTGGACGCCAGCGTCGCCCTGCGACGGCGCGCCGCCAACCGCCTGCGGCTGTTCATTGCCGCTCTGATCCTTTTTGCCCTTGTCTCCCTGGGACTGGCCAAATTCGCTTTCGACCAGCAGGCGGCCACCGCCCAGCAAGCGCGTATCTCCCGCTCGCGGGAACTGGCCGCCACCGCCATCACCAGCCGCGCCGCGCTCGACCTCTCCCTGCTGCTCAGCCTGGAGGCTCTGCGCAGCGCGGATACGTTCGAGGCGCGCAGCAGCCTGCTGACCGGCCTGCAGGCCCAGCCGCAATTGATCACCTTCCTCCACGGCCACACCGACTGGGTGCGGGATGTCGCTTTTTCGCCGGATGGGCGGATGCTGGTCAGCGCCGGGCGCGACGGCACGATCCGCCGCTGGGATGTGGCCGCCCGCCAGCCCATCGACCCGCCGCTGACCGGCCACACAGACTGGATCAACGGCCTGGCCTTCAGCCCGGATGGATCGCTGCTGGCCTCGGCAGGCCGCGACCGTACCATCCGCCTGTGGGATGCAGCCTCCGGAGAGCCGATTGGCGACCCGCTGGTCGGGCACGCCGCAGAGGTATGGGCTATTGCCTTCAGCCCGGACGGCGCGGCGCTGGTCTCCGGCGACGCGGAAGGCGGGCTGCTCCTGTGGAACCTGACGGGCACCCCCACCATCACCCGGCGGTTGGAAGGCCACACCGGCGCCATCTATGCCGTCGCCTTCAGCCCGGATGGCCGTCTGATCGCTTCCGCCGGTGAGGAGCAGACCATTCGTCTGTGGGATGCGGCCAGCGGGGAAGCGCTCGGCGATCCGCTGGCCGCCCATGCCAACTGGGTGCTGGCTCTGGCCTTCAGTCCGGATGGGACGCGCCTGGCTTCGGTCGGCGTGGACGCCAGCGTGATCCTGTGGGATGCACAGACCCGCCAGGCGCTGGGCCGCCTGCAAAATGCCCATAGCGGCTGGATCCGGGATGTCACCTTCAGCCCGGATGGGGCACGCCTGGCCACCGCCAGCATGGATGGCACGCTCCGCCTGTGGGAGGCCAACAGCGGCCTGCTCACCACCACCCTGAATGGCCACCGCGACGCCGTGTGGAGCGTCGCCTTCAGCCCGGATGGATCGTTGCTGGCTTCCGGGGGACAGGATAACGCTGTCGTGCTATGGGCCAGCGAGCCAGGCCAGCGGTTAGCCCATCCGGTCGCCATCGCCCTGCCTTCAGCGGCGAGCATCGCCTTCAGCCCGGATGGTGCGCTCGCGGCGACAGCCACCGGCCAGTACCTCGGCTCGAACGAAAGCAGCGCCATCACCCTCTGGCAACTTGCTAACGCCAGCCCCGGCAGCACACCGCCCTCAGTCACGCTGCCGGGCCACGCGGAAGTGGTTACTGTGATCGCTTTCAGCCCGGATGGCACGCAGCTGGCTTCCGGCAGCGTCGACCAGACCGTACGTCTGTGGGCTGTGACGCCGGACGGCGCGGCAGCACCGGTCGGCGAACCGATGCCGGGACACGCCAGCGCGGTGATCAGCCTGGCCTTCAGTCCGGATGGCTCGCGGCTGGCTTCTGGCGACGACGACGGTATGATCCTGCTGTGGGACGCGGCGACCGGGGCCGCCAGCGGCGATCCGCTGCAGGGCCACAGCGATAGTGTGACGGCGCTGGCCTTCAGCCCGGATGGTCGGCGGTTGGCCTCCGGCAGCCGGGACGGGCAGATTGTGCTCTGGGACACGACCGACAGCCGCCAGATCGCCGCCTTCCCGGCCCACGATACCGCGGTAATGACCCTGACCTTCAGCCCGGACGGGCAACTGCTGGCTTCTGGTGGGCGGGATAATCTGGTTAGGTTGTGGGATGCCGCCAGCGGGCAGGCGATCCGTCCACCGCTGGTCGGGCACGCCCACTGGGTGCTCAGCGCCGTCTTCAGCCCGGATGGCTCCACCCTGGCGACCGGCAGCCGTGACGGCGGCATTCTGCTGTGGGATGTTGGGACGGGGCGGCCGCTCGGCGCGGCGCTGGTGGGGGAAGGCGGCTGGATCACCGCCCTGGCCTTTGCCGCTGACGGCCAGACCCTGCTGGCCGGGAGCACGACAACAGCCATCACGCGCTGGGATGTCGGCACGGCTGTCTGGGCGGAGCACGCCTGCCAGATCGCCGGACGCAACCTGAACGCGGAGGAGTGGGCGCAATACTTGCCCGGCGCAGATTACCGGGCAACCTGCGGGGAAGCGGAACCAGAACAGCCAGGATAGCCTAGCGGCATGCGCTAGCCGCCTCACGAATCGCGTCGCGCAGGGCGCGGGCCGCCGCCGCCGGATCGGAATCGAAGATCACAGCGCGGGAAGCATTGATGATCAGCCCTCGCCCATCCGGAGCCAGCCCGGCGCGGACGGTCGCCGCCACCTCTCCGCCCTGCGCCCCGATCCCCGGCACCAGCAGCGGCATCGCCCCCACCAGAGTGCGGATGCGGGCCAGTTCATCGGGGTAGGTCGCCCCGGCCACCAGCATACAGTTGCCATGCACGTTCCAGCTATCGCGCACCTGCTCGGCCACCACCTGCCACAGCGGGCGGCCATCGACGAGCCGATCCTGCAACTCGCCCGCGCCGGGGTTGGAGGTCCGGCACAGGATGATGCACCCCCGGTCCGCCCGCTCCAGGAAGGGCATCAGCGCTTCCCGGCCCAGATACGGGTTGAGCGTAACCGCGTCAAAGCCAAGCCGATCGAAGATCGCCGCAACATAGCCCTCATTGGTTGAGCCGATATCGGCCCGCTTGGCGTCGCAGATGGTCAAGATGTCGGGGTGGTTATCGCGCAGGTACGCCATCGTCAGGGCCAGATCGGTCAGGCCTGCCGCGCCGCGCGCCTCATAAAAGGCCATGTTGGGCTTGTAGGCGCTAACGTAAGGATAGGTCTGGTCGATGATCCAGCGGTTGAAGGCAAACTGCGGGTGCGGGTCGGCCTGGAAGCGCGGCGGCAGCCGGTCGAACTGGCTGTCCAGTCCGACGCACAGCAGTGAATCAACCGCCTCCACCCGCCGATGGTATTTGGCAATCGCGCCGCTCATCCTTCCGCCTCCTCCTGGCTCGCGCCTGGCCAGCCATGCGGGTCGCGCAGCCACGCCTCCACCAGCGCCAGTTCCGCCGGGCCAAAATAGCCCAACGCCGCCGCCTCCGCCGCGATCGTCGCGAAGGGCGTCAGCGGGTGCAACCGCACATCCGCCGCCTGGAATGCTGCCCATGCCTCCGGGAAGCCATAAGTCGTGATGCACAGGCAGTCGGTCACGGTCGCCCCTGCCGCCCGCAGCGCCTCAACCCCGGCCAGGCTGCTGCCGCCGGTTGTGACCAGATCTTCCACCAGCAGCACACGCCGCCCGGCAACATCGCCGCCTTCGATCTGGCTGCGCAGGCCGTGATCTTTGGCTTCCTTGCGGACAAACACCGAGGGCGTCATCAGGCGATAGGCCAGGGCCGCGCTGTGCGGGATGCCCGCTGCAGCGATCCCGGCGATCACATCGAAGGCCAGGCCCTGCGCGGCGATCACCTGGCAAAAACCTTCGATCACCAACCGCCACTGCTGCGGCCAGAAAGGCAACCGCCGGTTATCCACGTAGACCGGCGACAGGATGCCAGACTTGAACTTGACCGGCGCCCGCGGTGAAAACACCACCGCCCGGATTTCCAGCAGGGCGCGGGCGATCGCCTGCGGCGAAACTTCAACAGAAGCAGTCATCATCCTCACTCTCCGAACCGTGGCCCACAGCGACCTGCAAGCCCTCTGACTGCCACCGACAGGCGCCGGGCCCGCAGCCAGCACACGCCCCGTGCCAACGCTCCCTACTCCCTATTCCCCTCTGCCATCTCCGCCTGAATCAGCGCCGCGGCATAAGGCCCCCGGTAGACCAGGGCCGACCAGTACTGCGCCGCCCGGACGCCCAGCGCGGCAAAGTTGCGGTAGGTCGTGCCATCCAGCACGCCCCCGCAGCCGATCACGTCCACCGGCCAGCTGCCCGCCGCCTGTTCTTCCATCAAGGCGCGCACCGCTGCCAGCGCCGGAGCATGCAGCCGTCCGCCGCCCACGCCTGCCGTCAGCGTCTCATCGCCCGGCGCAGGCAGGCCGAGCGTGTTGGTGGCGATCACGGCCCGCACGCCCACTGCTGCGAATACGCGCAGCAGGGCGCGGTACTGGGTAGTGCTCAGGTCTGGCCCCACTTTGACCCACAGCGGGATCGCCTGTCCGGCAGCCGCTTCAGCCTCGCGCAGGCACGTTACCGCCGCGCCGCACAGCTGCTCAGCCAGGTCAGCGGTCTGGTTGCCGCCCGGATCGTCTTCGGTATTGGGGCAGCTCAGGTTGAGCGTGAACCAGGTCGGGTACACCCCGCGATCCAGAAAAGCCCGCAGCGAAGCCAGCACTTCCTCTGTCTGGCGGTCCGGATCGTCCACGCTGGGGCTGACGGCGATGTTGATCCCGAACTGCGCGGGCAACTCGTGCTTCCGCGCCCCCAGGAAAGCCGCCGCCGCCAGCACGCCGGGGTTGCGCAGGCCGACACGATTCTGCGTTGAACCGGTGGCCGGATCGCGCCACAGGACGGTGCCGGGGTTGCCAAGGCGCGGCCAGCGGGTATAAGAACCAAACTCAACCGGTCCGGCCAGCGCGGGGATCGTCCGCCAGCCAGGGATGATGTCCCGCCCGGCCTGCACAGCAGCCAGCGCCGCCGCTTCATCGGCGAAGCCCTCGCCTTTGACCAGCCCCGCCGCCAGAATCAGGGGATGATCCAGGCAGACACCGCCGACCTCGACCGGCGCAGGCGGCATCATCGCCTGCCGCAGCGCGGCCAGCAGCCCGGCCAGCCAGGGTTGGCCATCAGCAAAGCACAGCAGGCGTAGCATGTGCGCGTGGGCCTGCTGCGCCGATGACGTACGGAAGATCAGCGGGCGTAGCAAACCGGCATACCCTGCGCGGTTGAGCCACAGCAGGAAACGCTTCACCCCGCTGCCCCTTCCCCGCTGAACAGGTTCCGCCCGGAACCCAGTTCCGCCAGAACCTGCGTCCCGTCGAAGACCAACCGCCCGCGAATCCAGACCTCGCGCACCCGCCCGTAGACACGCATCCCGGCAAAGGGCGACCAGCCAGGCGCCGTGCGCAGGTTGGCGGGGACGATCACGAACGAATCGGCCAGGTCAACGCGCGTGTAAGTCCCCTCAGGCGGGCGCAGACCGAAGATACGCTGCGGGTTGAGCGCCACCAGCTCCACCAGACGCTCCTCGCTCAGGCGCCTCTCGTGTACCGCCAGCCCCAGCAGCGGCAGGGTCGTTTCCAGGCCCGGCACGCCAAAGGCTGGTTGCGGCGCGGTTTTCTCCGCCACTGTATGCGGCGCGTGATCAGACTCGATCACATCAACGAGGCCATCATCCACCGCCGCCCACAGCGCCTCCACATCCGCCCGCGTCTTCAATTCTGGTTTCATCCGCCCGAAGCCGCCCAGCCGGGGGACATCATCCTCAGTCAGGTAAAGATGATGCGGGGTGACGCCAATGCTGATCGGCAGGCCCTCGGCCCGCGCTGCCCTCAGGTAGCCGATCTCCTCTGCGGTGCTGACATGACAGAAGTGGGTATGCTTGCCGGTGCGGCGAACCAGTTCCAGGATGCGGGGGATGGTCTCGCCTTCGGCATGGACGGCGATCACCCGCCCGGCGGGCCAGGCGGCATAGATTCGCTCCCGCAAGGCCTGATCCTCCACCAGCAGCGTCCCGGTCGTGGCGTTGTTGTAGATCTTCAATCCACAGACCGCCGCGCTCACCGCCGCGAACTCGGCCCTGTTATCCTTCTGGCTGGCGCCAAAGTAGACGCCCCAGTCGCAGACCGCTTCCTCACCCAGGGCGGCCAGCTTAAGCGCCAGGGCAGGGCGATCGATGGTCGGCGGGGGCGTGTTGGGCATATCCAGCACGGCCCAGTAGCCGCCGGCCAGTGCGGCGGCCGTCTCGCTGGCGAACGTCGCCTTGTGCGACCAGTCCAACCCGCGCAGATGCACATGCGGATCGACCATACCGGGGATGGTGAGCAGAGTCATGGCGCGTTTCCCTTCCCTCACAACCGGTCTGGCGGACCGGGCAGGCTGCCCGGCCCGCCCTCAGCCAGCTAGACCCACAGCCCGCCCAGCACTTTGGCCAGCAGGGCCATCCGCACAAACATGCCGTTTTCCATCTGGCGGAAGTACACCGCCCGCGGATCGGCGTCCAGCGCGTCGTGATCCTCCGGTGTGCCCATTTCGTTCTTGCGGGGCAAGGGGTGCATCAGGATGGCGTCCGCTTTAGCCTGGGCCAGTACCGGCGGCGTCATGATGAAACGATCCTTGATCGCCTCGTAGTCTTCCGGCGCGGCAAACCGCTCTTCCTGGACACGCGTCCAGTAGATCACATCAGTGTGGCCGAGCACATCGTACAGGTTGTCCGTCTCGTAAACCGTGATCCCCATGCTCTTGACCAGGCTGACAACCGATTCGGGCATACGCAGCACATCTGGCGCGACAAAGTTGAGCGTGACGCCCTGCGCGCCATAGAAGGCCAGCAGCTTGGCCAGCGAGTGGACGGTACGCCCATGCTTGAGATCGCCCACCAGGGTGATGTTCAGGCCGTCGATCGTCTTCTTGAAGTCGTAGATGGTGAACAGGTCCAACAGGGCCTGAGTGGGATGCTCGCCCACGCCATCACCACCGCTGATCACCACCGGCTGGCGGACGATGCCCTGGTCGCGGAGCGTATCCAGGTAATGAGCGGCCTCGTAGGAAGAGCCGACTTCCGGATGGCGCAGGACGATCACATCCGCGTAGCAGCCAACCGCACGTACCGTATCGGCCAGATTCTCGCCCTTGTAGATCGACGAGAAATGTACGCCGTTGCTGGCCGTGATCACCTGCCCGCCCAGATGACTCATCGCCGCCTGGAAGGACATATCGGTACGGGTACTGGCCTCGTAGAACAGCGTCGCCATCACCCGCCCCGCGCCAAGCTGGAGCAGGCCGCGGTCGTTCTGCTTCATACGCCTGCGGATGGACAGCGTGGCATCGAACAGGATTTGCAGGTCCTGGCGGTCAAACTGATCGACGGAGATGATGTGCTTGCCGGTGAAGTCGCCCTCGATCCGTGGCGGCTTGTACACGTCGATGAAACGGACAGACTGGCGCAGATCAGCACCTTTGAGCGTTACCTGGGACATGGAAACTGGTGACCTCCCATAAAAAAGCCACCCCGCGGGTGGCTTGATCACGAACAAGAGCCTGAAAGTCTGGCGGTGGACGCCGGTCCGGCGATCAACGGCAAAGCGCGGCGCTGGCGCCCCTCCACGCTGTTCCGGAGCGCCGGCGGTTGCACCCGCGTGCGCAACACCGTTGACCCTGGCCGAATCTTCATCCTGCTGGCATCCCGGCGATAACGATACGTCGCTGTGGGGCATTGGCCTGGCATCCTGCCAGGTGGCAGGCGCAAAAAACCAGAGCCGCTGGCCCTGGACTTTCAGGGTACACAGGACGGGCGGCTTTGTCAAGAGAGATTTCTTTGCTCTGCGCCCCCGCCCGCACTCATGCGGATAAGCGGGCCGGGGCGTGATACAATCATCCCCGTTGTCAGATCTCCACCTACTGCACACCGAGGGAAGAAATCATGCCCTGCTCAGCCCGTCACGCGCAGCATGTCCCTGACTGGGAGAATCCGCAGATCACCGCGATCAACCGCCTGCCTGCCCGCGCGCCGCTGATCCCGTTCCCGGATGAAGCAACCGCCCTCAACCACCGGCAGCGCGAGGATTCCCCTTACTTTCATTCCCTCAACGGACGCTGGCGTTTTCATCTGACCCCTAACCCGCAGTCCGCGCCAGCGGGTTTTTGCCAGCCTGAGTATGATGCCGCTAACTGGGGAACGATTGACGTCCCCGCTAACTGGATGATGCAGGGCTACGACAAGCCGATCTACACCAACGTCAAGATGCCCATCCCCAACGATCCACCGCGCGTCCCGCACGACGACAACCCGACCGGCCTCTACCGCACAGCGTTCACACTCCCGGAGGGTTGGGCCGGGCGGCGGGTGATCCTGGCCTTTGAAGGTGTGGAAAGCGCTTTCTACGTCTGGATCAACGGCCACCAGGTCGGCTACAGCCAGGACTCGCGCCTGACCGCTGAATTCGACATCACGCCCTTCCTCCTGCGGGGCGAGAACACCCTGGCCGCTATGGTTATCCGCTGGTCGGATGGCAGCTACCTGGAAGACCAGGATCACTGGTGGATGGCCGGTATCTACCGCGACGTGTACCTGTATAGTGTGCCAAACGTCCACCTGGCCGACATCTTCGCCCGGCCAGAGCTGGATGATAACCTGCGCGATGGGCAGCTGCACGTCCGTGCCCGGATCGGCGTAGCCACGGGGGCCAGCGCGGCGGGCTGCCGTGTCAGCATGGCGCTCTATGACCCGGATGGCGCGCCGCTGTTTGCCGCGCCAGTCAGTGCGCCAGTCGTGCTGGATGACAACACCATCCTCAAAGCCGAGCTAACAGCAGCCATCCCTGCCCCGCGTCAGTGGTCAGCGGAAACACCGCACCTGTACACGCTGGTCGTCGCCCTGCAGGATGCCGAAGGCCAGACGGTAGACGCCCGTCGGCTGCGCATCGGCTTCCGGCGCATCGAAGTGCGCGGACGCACCCTGCTGATCAATGGCCAGCCGGTGCTGATCAGGGGCGTCAACCGCCATGAACATGACGACCGGCGCGGCAAGGCTGTCACCCTGGAAAGTATGATCGCCGACATCCGGCTGATGAAGCAGTTCAACTTCAATGCCGTGCGCACCAGCCACTACCCCAACGATACCCGCTGGTACGACCTGTGCGACGAGTACGGCCTTTACATCATCGACGAGGCCAACATCGAGTGCCACGCCCTCTATAACCGCCTGGCCCATGAGCCAGAGTGGTTGAACGCCATCGTCGAGCGCGGCGTACGCATGGTCGAGCGCGACAAAAATCACCCCTGCATCATCCTGTGGTCGCTGGGCAACGAGAGCGGCTACGGCCCGGCCCACGACGCCCTGGCCGGCTGGATTCGCGGCTACGATCCCTCCCGCCCGCTGCACTACGAGGGCGCGATCAACCGGGACTGGTACGGCGGCCACCTGGCGACAGATATCGTCTGCCCGATGTACCCGACCATCGAGCGTATCGTGGCCTACGCTGACGACCCGCGCGGCGACCGCCCGCTGATCATGTGCGAGTACGCCCATTCGATGGGCAACAGCACCGGCAACCTTAAAGAATACTGGGAAGCCATCGAGAGCCACCCCGGCCTGCAGGGTGGTTTTATCTGGGATTGGGTGGATCAGGGCCTGCTCAAAACCGACGAGCAGGGACGTAACTACTGGGCCTACGGCGGCGACTTCGGCGATACCATCAACGACCGCAACTTCTGCATCAACGGCCTGATCTGGCCCGACCGTACCCCGCACCCGGCCATGTGGGAATGCAAAAAACTGTTCCAGCCGATCCGGGTGGAGGCGGTTGACCTGGCCGCCGGGATCATCCGTGTGACCAACCGCGCGTATTTCACCGGGCTGGAGGGGGTGCGTGGCGCGTGGGAAATCGCCGCTGACGGTGAGACGCTGGCCGCCGGCGCGTTGCCGGCGCTGGATATCCCGCCGCAGGAGAGCCGCGAAATCCACCTGACCTACACGCCGCCCGTCCTCAAGCCCGGCGCGGAAGCCTTCCTGACTGTGCGCTTCACCCTGGCGGAAGATACGCCCTGGGCCTCCGCCGGGCATGAGATCGCCTGGGAGCAGTTCGCGCTGCCGCTAGCCGCGCCCGGTCCAACCCGCCTGGCGCTGGAGCGGCTCCCTGCCTTGGGCCTGACCCAGGAGGCCGGGCAGGCCGTGATCGAGGGCGGCGACTTCCGCCTGGCCTTTGACACCGTCGCCGGGACAATCGCCGCGCTGAGCTTCCGGGATACTGCGCTGATCGCCGCCGGGCCAATGCTCAATGTGTGGCGCGCGGCGACCGACAACGATGGCTTCAAGGCCGAGCCGGCGCTGGCTGTCTCGTCAGCCCAGCCGCCCAAGCTGCTCAAGCTCTGGCTGGATGCCGGGCTGGATCGCCTGGAACGGCGGGTCGAGGCGGTGGATGTGACTCAACCCGCGCCGGGCCTGGTCACGATCACCGTCCGGGCGGTGGCGCAGGCTACCGGAACGACCACCCGCCTGCACCACACGCTGACCTACAGCATCTTTGGCAGCGGCGATGTGGTCATCAACGCCGCGATCCACGTACCGCTCGACCTCCCACCCCTGCCACGGCTGGGCCTGACGCTGCAGCTCCCCGGCGGGTTCGAACAGGTGGCCTGGTTCGGGCGCGGCCCCCACGAAAGCTACATCGACCGCAAGGCAGGCGCACCGGTTGGCCTCTACCGGGGCACGGTAGACGAGCAGTATGTGCCTTACATCCTGCCGCAGGAGAACGGCAACAAGACTGACGTGCGCTGGCTGGCGCTGACCAACGAAGCCGGAACAGGTCTGCTGGCGGTGGCCCAGCCGACCATGGAAGCCAGCGTCAGTCACTACACCGCCACCGACCTGTACGCCGCTTTCCACACCAACGAGCTGACCCGCCGCGACGAGGTGATCCTCAACCTGGACCTGATGCAGTGCGGGCTGGGTGGGGCCAGTTGCGGCCCCGGCACACTGCCGCAATACCTGCTGCTGCCGGGCAGCTACACCTTCCGCGTGCGGTTGCGTCCGATCAGCGCGGGCGACGACGTGCAGAGCCTCAGCCGGCTGCTGATGCCGCTGGCTGCCGGGTGATCTGGCGGGCCAACCACCGACTCAAAAGGGCGCACGTCACAGGGGTGCGCCCTTTTTCTGACCTCCAGCGGAAAGCAGGTCAACGATTCTCCAGCCGCTTGGTGTACATATCGACGGCCACCGCCAGGACGAGCACGATACCCTGGATCACCTGCTGCGGGTAGGAGGCCACACGCAGCAGGTTCATGCCGTTGCCCAATACGCCAACGATGAGCGCGCCAACCACTGCGCCCAGCACGCTGCCCACGCCGCCGAACAGGCTAACCCCGCCCAGCACTGCCGCCGCAATTGCGTTCAGTTCGAAGCCGACTGCCACCTGTGGCTGGGCCGACCACAGCCGTGCTGTCAGCAGTAACCCGGCCAACCCGGCTAGCAACCCGCTGATCCCGTAGGTCAGCAGCTTGACGCGGTTGACCGCCACACCGGCCAGCCGCGCCGTCTCCTCGCCGCCACCAATGGCGTAAACGTGCAGGCCAAAGCGCGTCTGGGTCAGCAGCAAATAGGCCAGCGCCACGATCACCAGCCAGACGATCACCGGAACCGGCACTTCCGCCACTACCCCCGACCCCCAGAAGGTGTAGGCATCCCCCATGCCGGAGATCGGGCGGCCTTCGGTATAAACCAGCGTCAGGCCGCGGGCAATGCCCATGGTAGCCAGCGTGGCCACGAACGGCGGCAACTTGCCGTAGACCACCAGCACGCCATTGAGCAATCCGATGGCCAGGCCCACCACCAGCCCGACCAGCATACCGGCGTAAACCGACAGGCCGTCGCGCACGATCAGCCCGGCGGAGATAGCCCCGGCCAGCGCCGCCACCGACCCTACCGACAGGTCGATCCCGCCGACCAGCATGGCCATCGTCATGCCGACCGCCATGACGATCACCGGCGCGTTTTGCACCAGGATGTTGACCAGATTGCGCGACTGCAGAAATCGATCCGACGCCAGCGAAAAGAACACCACCAGCGTTAACAGGATGATGAACACCGTCCCGCGCCGCAGCCAGCTGGCAAAGATGGCCCGCCGGGCCTGGACGCCTGTCACTGTGGTCATAGGCCCTTCCCCCCACCGTTGGCGTTATACCCGGCGGCGCTGCCGGTAGCCGCGCTCATGATGTCATCCTGGGTGGCCGTACGAGGATCGAATTCCCCGGTCAGCCGCCCTTCATGCATGACCAGCACCCGGTCGCTGACGCCCAGCACTTCCGGCAATTCGGACGAGATCATCAGAATGCCTACCCCCTGCGCAGCCAGATCGTTCATCAGGTGGTAAATCTCCGCCTTGGCGCCCACGTCAATGCCGCGCGTCGGCTCGTCCAGGATCAGCACCCGCGGCTTGAGCGTCAGCCATTTGGCGATGACCACCTTCTGCTGGTTGCCGCCGCTCAGGTTGCGCACCCGCTGCTGGATGGATGGCGTGCGGATGTCCAGCCGGGCCACAAAATCGCGGGCGATGCTCTCCGCCCGCCCGCCCTGGATCAGGCCCAGGCGTGTCAGCTGCCGCAGCACGGCCATCACAATATTTTCGCCAACCCCCATGCGCAGGAACAGCCCCTGTGCCTTGCGATCTTCCGGCACAAAGCCAATACCCTGGGCGATGGCCTGCGCCGGACGCCGGATCGTCACTGGCTGGCCGTCCAGGCGGATGACGCCAGCGTGCGCGGGGCGCAGGCCGAAGATCGTCTCAGCCAGTTCCGTCCGCCCCGCCCCGACCAGCCCGGCCACCCCCAGGATCTCGCCCCGGTACAACTTGAAGCTGATGTCTTCAATTGCGCCGTGGGAGGACAGCCCTTCCACCTCCAGTACCGGGTCCCTGCTGTCCGTGCGCCCGCTGCGCTCGTAAATATCGGTCAACTCGCGCCCGACCATCATGCGGATGACCTTTTCCTCGGTCAGGCCAGCCACCGGCTCCGTCCCCACCAGTTCGCCATCCCGCAGGACAGTCACCCGATCGGCAATGGCGAAGATCTCTTCCAGCCGGTGGGAGATGAAGATGACCGAAACCCCCTGCGCCTTCAGCGCACGCATCTGGTCAAAGAGCGTTTCCACCTCGCGGTCGGTCAGCGACGAGGTCGGCTCGTCCATGACAATCAGGCGTGCATCCAGGGAAAGCGCCTTGGCCACCTCGACCATCTGGCGCTGCGCCAGTGGCAGGAAACGCACCTCCGTACGCGGGTCAATCTCCAGGTTCAGGCGGTCAAGCTGGACTCGCGCCTGGGCATACAGGCGCTGCCAGTCGACTGTCCCCGGCACTGCGCCAGCCGGTTCCCGCCCCAGGTAGATGTTCTTGCCCACATCCAGGTATGGGATCAGGGCCAGTTCCTGGTGGATCATGCTAATGCCCAGCGCCTGGGCGTCGTGCGGCGAATGAATGGTCACCGCCCGGCCATTCCAGAGAATCGGCCCGGAATCGGCGTCAGGCAGGAAGACGCCGTTCAGGATGCGCACCAGGGTGCTCTTGCCCGCCCCGTTTTCCCCCACCAGGGCCAGGATTTCCCCGGGGTCAACCGTCAGGTCAACCTGCTTGAGGGCCTGCACGCCGGGGAATGTCTTGGAAATCCGCTGCATCTGCAGCAGCGGTTGCGCCTCGCTCATGGCTGCCCGTCCGTTACCTTACCATCCGGATAGTCGATTCGGCGGGGGCGGCCCGCAGACCGCCCCCGCGCGCCAACGTTCGGGACGACTGGCTACTCCGCCGTCACCAGGCTGAGCGCCACCGGGATCGACGCCGGGACTTCCTCGCCACCCAGGTAAGCCGCTGCGGTCATGACGCCCAGTTCGCCCATCAGCGCGGGCTGCTGAGCGATAGTCGCCGCCAGCGTACCGGCCTGGACCGCCGCTACCGCGTCATCGATCGCGTCGAAGCCGACGAAGACGATACCTTCACGCCCGGCAGCCGTGGCCGCCTCAATCGCGCCCAGGATCATCTCGTCGTTGTGGGCGAAGACGCCATCGATTTCGGCCTCAGCCTGCAGGATGTTCTCGAACACGCTCAGGCCCTCAGCGCGGTTGAAGTTGGCCGTCTGCCGCGCCACCACTTCCAGACCGGGGCACGATTCGCTCAGGTAAGCGTTGAAGCCCGCGCCACGATCCCGCGCCGCCGACGTCCCGGCGATGCCTTCCAGCTCCACCACCTTGCCCTGGCCGCCGAGGGCGTTGCACAGGAACTCGCCCGCCAGCCGGCCACCGGCCACGTTATCGGAAGCGATATGGCTGACCACCTCGCCGCCCGCCGCGCCGCGGTCAATCGTGAAGACCGGGATGCCCGCCGCGTTGGCCGCCAGGATCGACGGCACGATCGCGTCAGCATCGGTCGGGTTGACCAGGATCGCGTCCACGCCCTGGGCGATCAGGTCCTCCATATTGGCCGCTTCGGTCGCCGGGTCGTCCTGCGAGTCAACCACAACCAGCTCAACCGTACCCAGCGCGTCAGCCGCCGCCTGCGCACCATCGCGCAGCGTCACAAAGAACGGATTGTTTAACGTCGAGAGCGACAGACCGAGCGTCAGCTTCTGCACCAGCCGCAGCGCCACCGGGATGTACGCCTCAACCGTCTCGCCGTTCAGGTAGGCCACCGCAGTCCGTACGCCCAGGTCGCCCATCAGCGCGGGCTGCTGAGCGACCGTCGCCGCCAGCGTACCGGCCTGGACCGCCGCTACCGCGTCATCGATCGCGTCAAAGCCAACAAACTTGATGTCCGCAGCGCGGCCCGCCGCCGTCGCGGCCTCAATCGCGCCCAGGATCATCTCGTCGTTGTGGGCGAAGACGCCATCAATCTCCGGCTCGGCCTGCAGGATATTCTCGAACACGCTCAGGCCTTCAGCACGGTTGAAGTTGGCCGTCTGCCGCGCCACCACTTCCAGACCGGGGCACGATTCGCTCAGGTAAGCGTTGAAGCCCGCGCCACGATCCCGCGCCGCCGACGTCCCGGCGATGCCTTCCAGCTCCACCACCTTGCCCTGGCCGCCCAGCAGCTTGCACAGGAAGCGCCCGGCCATGGTGCCGCCAGCGACGTTATCAGAAGCGATATGGCTGACCACCTCGCCGCCCGCCGCGCCGCGGTCAATCGTGAAGACCGGGATGCCCGCCGCGTTGGCCGCCAGGATCGACGGTACAATCGCGTCTGCATCGGTCGGGTTGACCAGGATCGCGTCCACGCCCTGGGCGATCAGGTCTTCCATATTGGCCGCTTCGGTCGCCGGGTCGTCCTGCGAGTCAACCACGACCAGCTCGACCCCCAGCGCGTCAGCCGCCGCCTGCGCACCATCGCGTAGCGTCACAAAGAACGGATTGTTTAACGTCGAGAGCGACAGACCCAGGGTATACCCCTCCTGGCCGGAAACCACGGCCAGCGGGGCGACCAGCAACGCGAGAACCAGCATTACTGCAGCAATTCGGCGTGTCATCATGCTACTCCTTTTGAACCTATTTTGAGGTGAAGAACAGGCCCGAAAATCGTCAACAACATTCAGGCGCCAGGCACCTCCTTTTCCCGGCAAACGGGCAACACGAGATTACCGGATGAGGCGGTGCAGCAGCAGCGCCAGCGCAATGACCGCGCCCTGCACCACCCCCTGATAGAAAGACGGGACGTTCAGCAGGTTGAGGCCGTTGTTCAGGACACCGATGATCAGGACGCCCAGCAGCGTGCCGGGCACCGTGCCCTCGCCGCCATCAAAGCTGGTACCGCCTACCACCACGGCGGCGATAGCATCAAACTCAAAACCCATGCCGGCCGTCGGCTGTGCCGAGTTCAGCCGGGCGACCAGGATCGCGCCCGCTAGCGCGGAAAGCACACCGGATAGCACGTAGACAAAGGCCGTGATGCGCCGGGTAGGCAGGCCGGAAACATAGGCGGCGCGTTCGTTGTCGCCCAGGGCGAAGATATGGCGGCCCAGGGTGGTGTGGTTGAGCAACAGGTATCCCCCAACAAAGACCACCGCCGCCACCACAACCGGCATCGGGATCGGGCCGAGGAAACCAGTCCCGATCTGGCGGAAGCCATCGCCCAGCCCGGTGATCGGCTGGCCGCCGGAATAGACCAGGGCCAGCCCACGGGCGAAGGTCATCATGCCCAGCGTGGCGATGAACGGCGGGATGCGCACCACGCTGACCAGCAGGCCAGTGATCAGCCCCAGTGCGCCGCCCACAACCAGACAGACCAGCAGCCCCAGCACCGGTTCTGCGCCGCCCTGCACCATGCTGGCGGTGATCAGCGTCGCCAGGGCCAGAATCGACCCTACCGATAGATCGATGCCGCGCGTCAGGATGACCATCATCATCCCTACCGAAATAATGCCGTTGATGGCCGACTGGCGCAGGATGTTCAGCAGGTTATCAACCGTGAGAAAGCGGTCTGAAGCCAGCGTCAGCGCCGCGCAGAGCAGCAGGAACACCATAAACAGCCCGTAACGCTGAAAGAACAGCCGCCAGTCCGTCCGCCGCCGGGTGCCCGGCATGGTTATCGCCGTCATCAGAAGACCACTCCCGCGATCAGGATCACATTGGCGTAGGGCGTGAATTCGCCCGTGCGGACGATGGCGCGCGCCTCCCGCGTCCGGGCTTTGAAGACTTCGTGCGGCACAACTTCTACAGGAATATCCCCCAGGATGTCGCGGAGCGCAGCGTGCATGGCCGGGCTGACGCTGGCCATCTCGGTAGCGACGATCGCGCCCTGGACGGCCATCTCCCCCAGCACGGCGCGCACGACTTCCAGGAAAGGCGGGACACCCGCGCTGACAGCCAGATCGATGCGCTGCGGCCCGGCGGGGATGGGCAGGCCGGCGTCACCGATGACCAGCATGTCGGTGTGCCCCAGACCGGCGATGACCGCCGAAAGCGGCTGGTTAAGCAGACCAGTCTTCTTCACGATCACTCTCTCCCTTTGTAGCGCTGGCAGGAATCGCGCTCCACCAGGTGGACCGGCAGGCGTTCATGGCGGGCAGGCAACTGGCGATCCTTCAGGCGGGAGACCAGCAGCGCCACTGCCCGCGCCCCAAGTTGCCGGGCGGGCTGGGCGACCGTGGTCAGGCGCGGCACACTGAACGACGCCAGCGGAATATCGTCAAAGCCCACGATCGAGATGTCTTCCGGGACGCGCAGACCGGCCTCATGTGCAGCGCACAGCGCCCCAACCGCCATCAGATCGTTACAGACAAATAGGGCGGTGGGCGGCGACGGGCGGGCCAGTAATTCGCGGCAGGCCCGGTAGCCGCTTTCGTGCTGAAAGTCACCGGCGACAATCAGCGTTTCGTCCACGCCCACCCCGGCTTCGATCAGCGCCTGCCGGTAGCCGATCACCCGCTCCGCACTGGAGGTCAGCAACGACGGCCCACTGATGCAGCCGATAGCCCGATGCCCCAGCCGCAACAGGTATTCCGTCGCCAGCACCCCCCCGCGCGTATTCTCCACAAATACCGTATCGATCTGGAAGGAGTCGTAGGCCTCACCCGGCGAACGATCGACCATCACCACCGGCGCATCATGCGCCATCAGGAAGTCCAGCGCCGCGCCGTAGGCTCCCGTGGAGACCAGGACCACCCCGTCCACCTGCTTGGAAAGCAGGATATCCAGGTAGGCTAACTCGCGACGGGGGTCGTCGTTGGCGTTGCCAAGGATGACGTTATAGCCGTGATCGTACCCCGCCGCTTCAATCCCCAGCAGCACTTGGGCAAAGAACGGGTTGGCACTGTTGGGCAGCAGCACGCCCAGTGTCTGGGTGCGGCGGCTGCGCAGGCTGCGGGCCAGGCGATTGGGCTGGTAATGCAGGGCGGTCATTGCCGCCTGCACGCGTTCCTGCGTCTCCCGGCTCACCCGGCGGGTCCCATTGATCACGTGCGACACCGTTGAGACCGATACCCCGGCCCGCTCGGCCACGTCCCGGATGGTCGCCACGGACACCGCTCCTGCTGATCCGATCGTCACAGAATGCACAAAATAAGCGGGTAGACCTGTACAGAAAAACGTTTGCGCAATCGTTTTTCAGCGTAGCATGAATCAGCCTCTGAGTCAAGCATCGTGACATGCTGGCGCATGTGCAGGTCGTGTAATTGAGATGCTACGCGCAGGCGTTCGTGCTAGGGGGATAGCAACCAGTTGGTAACAGCCATCCCTGTGTATGTATGCCTCTTTTTTCTCGCCGCCGGGCGCGGTATAGTTCCCACTATGAACCGTCGTCTGCTCACTATCCTGCTGTTTGCCGCGACGCTGGTACTCCATACCTTGCCGCCCTCCGCTGGCGCCCAGTCCCCCGCAGGCGAGATCATCCGCCTGGTCAACGAACTACGGGCCGCACGCGGACTGCCGCCCTTCAGCCCTGATGGGGCGTTGATGGCCGCCGCTCAGAGCCACGCCGAGTGGATGGCTGCCAATATGAGCTACACCCACACCGGCGCAGGCGGCAGTACCCCCCAGCAGCGGGCCAACGCCGCCGGTTACCGGGGTTATGTAGCTGAGAACATCGTCGGTGGGACGAATCTCTCCCCCGGCCAGGGCGTCGTCTGGTGGGAAAACAGCGCCATCCACTACGCTACAATGACCTCCACGCGGCACATTCATGTGGGGGCGGGCTTCGCCAGCGCCGGCGGCCAGAATATGTACGTGCTGCTCGTGGGCGTACCCTCGGATTACGCCCCGGCCCCCGGCAGCCCGCCCGTCCGGCAGGCCCCCGCACCGCCGGTGGTCGTGCCGGTCACCCGCGCTGCCCCCCGCGAAGATGGCTCGATCGTCCACGTGGTGCAGATCGGCCAGACAGCCTGGGACATCGCCGCCGTCTACGGCGTAGACCTGGCTACATTACTGCGCCTCAACAACCTGCCGGACGATCCGATTCTGCTGCCGGGCGACGAAATCCTCGTCCAGCCGGCGGAAGGGGCGACTCCGCTCCCGCCGGGGCCGTTGACCCATAAAGTCCAGCCGGGCCAGAGCGCCTGGGCAATCGCCGCACGCTACCGCATAACGCTGGACGAACTGCTTTACCTCAACGGCCTGGGGCCGAACCCCGTGCTGCATCCGGGCGACACGCTGATCATCCGTCTGGCCCCCGGCCAGACACCGCCGCCCACCTGGACACCCACCACACCGCCCACCACCTACACCGTCCGCAGCGGCGACACGCTATGGAGTATCGCCGCCCGCCACGGCCTGACGCTGGACGATCTGCTGACCCTTAACGACCTGAGTATGGACAGCGTGATCCTGCCCGGCGAGGAACTGCGCATCCGCCCGGAAGCGCCGCCAGCGCCATCCCCCACACCCGCGCTGACGGATACCCTCACCCCTGCCGGCGGGATCGCTGTCGCCGCCGGGCCGACGGCCACGCCATCCCCGACGGCGACCCTGCTGCCCTCCCCGCCTTCGGCGACGATCACGCCCCGCCCAACCCTGGCCCTGCCCACGCCAACGCCGGTCGCCGTTGCGCCGGGCGGACGCCCCGGTAACACCCTGATCGGCGTGGCAGTGATCGGCCTGGGGCTGCTGTTGCTGGGGGGCATGGCCGCCATCGAGCTGTACGAGCGCCGCAGCAAGCGCGGAAGAAACCGCTAACGCACGGCGGCGGGCTGCCGCGCCCGCCGCCGAAGGAATTCATTCACCTGCCACCTGGCTCCTGCCGCTTTTTCCGCCAACCGTCTACTGGCTGCTCCAGACGACCACCGGCTTGTCTGTGTCCGGCTGCTGGTTGTCATTGGCGGCAGGGCGCCCATTATCAGCGGGGATCAGGTGCGGGGCGGCCCCTTCCCGCCGGTGAAAGACAATGCCTTCCCCGTCAACATCGACGATCACCAGGTCTCCGGCCTTGAACTCGCCCTTAAGCAACCGGACGCTGAGCGGGCTTTCCACATAGCGTTGCAGCGCCCGGCGCAGCGGACGCGCCCCGAATTGCGGATCGTAGCCCTGCCGGGCCAGCCACTCGCGGGCCGGTTCGGTCAGTTCCACCGCCAGACCCTGTTCCTCCAGCCGCGCGGCGATGTCCTTCATCTGCAGGGTGACGATCTGCTTGACATCGTCCAGCGACAGCGAATCGAAGATGATGATCTCGTCGATACGGTTCAGGAACTCCGGGCGGAAGTGCTTGCGTAGCGCTTCCTGAATCTTGCGGTGATCGGCCACCTGTTCCGGATTGCTATCCGGGACAAAGCCCAGCGCACCGCCCTGACGGGCGAATTCCGTGCCCAGGTTGCTGGTCATAATGATCACGGTGTTTCGGAAGTCCACCACACGCCCCTGGCCATCGGTCAGGCGGCCGTCTTCCAGAATCTGCAGCAGCGCATTCCAGACGTCCGGATGAGCCTTTTCGATCTCGTCAAAGAGCACCACCCGGTACGGGCGACGGCGGACAGCCTCCGTGAGCTGACCGCCTTCCTCATAGCCCACATAGCCGGGCGGCGCGCCAAACAGGCGGCTGACCGTATGCGGCTCGCGGTACTCGCTCATGTCAATGCGCACCAGCGCATCCTCATCATCGAACAGGAAGGCCGCCAGCGCCTTGGCCAGTTCGGTCTTGCCCACCCCGGAGGAACCGAGGAAGATGAACGAGCCAATCGGACGGCGCGGGTCTTTGAGGCCGGAGCGAGCGCGGCGGATAGCATCGGAGATAGCGCTGATGGCCGCCTGCTGGCCGATGATCCGCTGCTGGAGTACTTCTTCCATACGCAGCAACTTCTGCGCTTCGGTTTCCAACATCTGGTTGACCGGAATGCCGGTCCACTGGGCGACCACGTCGGCGATATCGTCGGCATCAACCATCTCGTCCAGGGAGTTTTTCTCCTGCCATTCCTCGCGCTGGGCGGCATACTGGGCCTCCAGGCGTAGCCGCTGCGACTTGAGCATGGCCGCCCGCTCATAATCGCGGGCCAGGCTGGCCGCGTCTTCCTCCGCGCGCAGGCGGTCGATCTCCGCCTTCATCTCCTTCAATTCCGGCGGCATCGAATAGAGGGCCACGCGCAGTTTGGCGGCGGCTTCATCCATCAGGTCGATGGCCTTGTCCGGCAGGCGGCGATCCGTCACATAGCGGTGGGAGAGCCGCGCCGCCGCTTCCAGGGCGTCATCGGAGAAGCGCACCTTGTGGTGAGCTTCGTAGCGGTCACGCAGACCGCGCAGCATGGCGATCGTATCCTCGACGCTCGGCTCCTCGACATAGACGGGGGCAAAGCGGCGGTCCAGCGCGGCATCCTTCTCGATGTACTGGCGGTACTCGTCCAGCGTGGTCGCGCCGATAGCGTGCAGTTCGCCACGAGCCAGGGCCGGCTTGAGCATGTTGCTGGCGTCCAGCGCACCCTGAGCCGCACCAGCGCCGACCACCTGATGCAGCTCGTCAATGAAGAGGATGATCTCCCCTTCCGAGCGCTGAATCTCCTCAATGACCGTCTTAAGCCGCTCCTCGAATTCACCGCGGAAGCGGCTACCGGCGATCATCGCGCCCAGGTCCAGGGCAACCACCCGCTTGCCGAGCAGGATTTCCGGCACGTCATTCGCGGCGATTTTCTGGGCCAGGCCCTCGACGATGGCCGTCTTGCCCACACCAGCCTCGCCGATCAGCACCGGGTTATTCTTGGTGCGGCGGCTGAGGATCTGGATCACGCGCAGGATTTCATCATCGCGTCCGATAACCGGGTCCAGCTTGCCTTCAACGGCCATCCGCGTCAGGTCGCGCGAATATTTCTCCAGCATCCGGTAGCGGCTCTCTGCCTGCGGGTCGGTCACCCGCTGCCCGCCGCGGATGTCGTTGATCGCGTCAAGCACCCGATCTTTGGTCACACCAGCGTCGGCCAGGATGCGCGCCACCGCCGTCCCATGCTTATCCAGGATGGCCAGGAAGACATGCTCGGTGCTGATGTATTCATCGCGCAGGCGGTTGGCCTCGTTGTTGGCCTGGTCGATGATCCGCTTGACGCGGGGAGTGATGAACACCTGACCCGCCCCGCCGCCATAGATCGCAGCCTTGGGTGACGCCCGCAGCACCTCATCCAGCCGGGAGCGAATCATCTCTACATCGACGTTCATCCGCTCCAGCACCTGTGGAATCACCCCATCCGGCTGCTCGATCAGCGCCAGCAGGAAGTGCTCAACATCGATCTGGTTGTGGCCGTAGCGCATCAGGATTTCGTTAGCGCGTGCAGCCGCATCCTGCAGTCGTTCGGTGAAACGGTCAAAACGCATCATCGCTGGTTAATCCGTCTCTCTGAGGACAGGCTACGATTGCCTGCCTCTCGCGATTCCATTAATGCACCCAACTCTGTCTTAAGTATAGCATGCAAGACAGCGGGTGCGGCGCTTCTGACACAGCTCTGATGCATTTCTGAGGGATTTCTTATGAGGGGCTTATCCTGACGGATGGCCGACCTCGTCGGGTTCAACGTGGCGTTCCAGCGTGCAATCGCTGTAGGAAACCGGGTCTTCCAGCGGTTCCAGGTGGGTGGTGACCATAACGCCGGGCAGCGCGGTGCGGATCTCCGCCTCGATGCATTCCAGCACGTCATGGCCCTGCTTGACCGTCCAGTAGCCGGGGACAAGAACGTGCATGCTGGCAAATCGCCGGGAAGCCGCCTGGCGTGTCCGCACGGCATGAAACTCCAGCCCATCCTGGCGGTAACCCTCCAGGATGGTTTCCAGGCGGGTATATTCCTCCGGCGGCAGGGCGGTATCCAGCAGTCCCAGCACCGAGCGTTGGATCAGACGCCCGCCCTCGCGGATGATATTGGCTGCCACCAGCAGGGCAACCACCGGATCCAGCCAGCTGAGGCCGGTCACAGAGACCACCAGCACGCCCAGCACAACCCCGGCGGATGTCCACACGTCCGTCATCAGATGCTTGGCGTCGGCCTCCAGTGTGATTGAGTCATAGCGCCGCCCGGCGGAGAGCAACACCCGCGACGCACCCAGGTTGATCAGCGAGGCCACCACAGAGACAATCAGACCGGCGCCGACCTGTTCCAGCGGCTGGGGATTCAGCAGGCGCGTAATAGCAGCGTAGGCAATGCTGCCCGCCGCCACCAGGATCAATGCACCTTCCGCCCCGCTGGAGAAGTACTCGATCTTACCATGGCCATAAGCGTGTTCATCATCCGGCGGGCGGGCAGCCAGCGTCAGCGCCACCAGCGCCATGATCGCCGCCGCCAGGTTGACCAGTGACTCCAGAGCATCGGAGAGCAGACCCACCGAGCCGGTCAGCCAGTAGGCCAGACTCTTCAGGCTGATGGTCAGCACCGCAGCCCCGATAGAGAGCCAGGCAAAGCGTCTGAGCGAAGCCCGATCGACAACCACGTCCAACATCCTTTTCCCCCGGCCAATACCCCCTGAAGCAAAGGAGAACAGTCCGGGCAAAGAAATAGTATAGCACCATCGCCGCGCTCTGGAAGGGACACTTGCGGCGGGCAAACCGCCCGGCGCAGCCAGCGGGAAAGAGACAGGGGGAAAGAGGCCAGGAAACCAGGAGACCTCACTGAAGCGGAAGCTCACTTGCGCTGGCACGGCTTACGACCATAATCAAAAACAGATTTCGCCCGTCCGAATCGGCATCGCTGCTGCCAGCGTGCGTCCGGCCAGTCCCATGCGCTGGAGGGCGCGGCCCTGAGGATTGCCCCAAGGAGGCTCCTGTGGATATTGCGCGTGCTTTTACTTACGTGACCGAAGATGAAAACTGGCAGAACAAGACCGTCATCACGCTGGTGATCGGCGTGATCCCGCTGATCAACCTGGCCGCCATCGGCTGGATGCTCGACCTGATCAACAACATGCTGGACGGGCAACAGAAGCCGATGCCCGACTGGGATGATCTGAGCAATCAGTTCGTTGACCGCTGGTCGCGGGGCCTGATGGTGGCCATCGCCGCCGTCATTTACGTCATCCCGCTGATTGTGATAGCGATCTGCCTTGGCATCCTGGTCGCCGCGCTGGACGGCGGGCTGCTGCGCGTGTTGATCTCGCTAGTCGCCACAGCGTATGTCGCCCTGATGTGGCTGCCGCTTTCGATCGGCATGATGCGCTATGCCCGCACCCGCGACTTCAACCACTTCCTGCAGTTCGGGCGCAATATCTCTCTGGCGCAGGAGCATCTATCGACGCTGATCGTGCTGGCCGTCTTTGTCTTCATCGTCGGGATCGTGATCAACATCCTGGGCAATCTGCCGTGCATTGGCTGGTTGATCTCACTGGCTGCCACCGGCGTCAGCGTGATCGTGGTCGGCCACCTGACCGGCCAGGCCGCCGTCGAAATCGCCGATCGGAAGCGCGGCCAGGCCTGAGCGCCGGGTCGTCGCCAGCGCTGCCCACACCCGCGCACCGTCCGGTCGCGGGTGCTTTGCGTTCTGAGCGGCCCGGCTATTCCCGGCGTGGGTGTATACTAGGGCACACGCACAGTGGCGCGGTAGCAGCGCGATAGCGGCAAACAGGACAGCATTTCATGCGCAAACGGCAGGTTCCTCCCCGCCTGAGGCTTGATTTCTCGTTCACCCGTCCCTGGCTGATCGGCGGTGGGCTGATCATCTTCGGCATCTTCACCCTGTTCCTGGTGCTGGGCTGGTTCGCCTACTTCGAGTTGCTGGCCATATCCGCCGGGGTAGCGGCGCTGGGCGGGCTGGTGCTGCTTTACGGCCTGGCTCATCCGGGTTTGCCCTGGCCGGGCTGGGCGGCTTATGTCCTGTTCAGCGTGGCGGTCTTCTTCTCCGCCGCCTTCTTCCTGGATTTCCAACCGCTGTACACGCTGGCAGTGGGCACGGCCCTGCTTGGCCTGCCCTTCCTGACGCTTTATATCCGCCGGGTGTGGCTGGAGCGCCGGCCCGGTTACTGGTGGGCCGGGCTGCCGGCGGGCATGCTGTTCACCGGCGCGGCGGCGCTGGTGCAGCTGCGGCTGGGCTGGCCGCCGCATATGGTGCGCGGCCTGACCATCTTCACGTTCATGGGCGGGATGGCTATCACCCTGTTCCTGATCTGGGCGCCGAACTACCTCCGGCCCGCCTTTGGCTGGATGATCGGGCCGATCCTGCTGACCAGCCTGATCGCCATTTATGGCCTGCTGGATGCTACCGAACTGGAATCCCTGACCATCCCGCTGATTCTGTTGATTCTGGGAGCGTACTTCCTGTTACGCGGCTTTCTGCGGGAGGCAATGACCCGGCTTGCCCGGCGAGCCACGCCGGATTCCGCTTCCCGCTCTGCGCTGAGCCAGCCCCGCTCCTGGGTCCCGCTCGTGCCTCCAGCCCGGACGCCGTTGCCTCCGCCTACACTCGATCCCGGTGCTGCTGCTGTCGCGCCGGACACGATCCGCCTGTTCAGCCCGGACTTCCCGCCAGATGGCCCACTGCCGGTGGCCTGTACCTGTGACGGCGCGGGAGAATCGCCCCCGCTGGCGTGGGGAGGGCTGCCTGCCGGGACAGCGGCGCTGGCTTTGATCTGCGAGACTGCCGACGCTCCGCACGGCTCCCTGGCCCACTGGGTGCTCTACAACCTGCCCGCCGCCGCCCGCGAATTGCCCCGCGCCCTGCCGCCCGGCAGCACACCGGGAGGTTCCCGGCAGGGGATGAACGACTTCGGTGCGCCGGGCTACACAGGCGCCTGTCCGCCGCCCGGCGAAAACTACCGCTACATCTTCACCCTCTACGCCCTGGATTCGCCCCTGCCATTGCCGCCGGGCGCCTCCCGCACTGCCGTCAGCGAGGCCATGCGCGGGCATGTGCTGGCCACCGGCCGTCTGATGGCGACTTACCGCCGCAGGCCCGCCCCGCCGCCCCGGTGATCAATACCAGACCAGGCAGCGCCGGGGCGTACCATGTCGCAGGCGATCGAGTCCTAGCGGGATCAGCCAGGCCAGGTTGCTGATGATCGCGCCCGGCAGCGCGTTCACCGGATACCACGCCACCGCCTCGCCGGTGCGGCTTTGGGCGGTGGCAGGATCACCCGCATACACGGTAGCGAAGACATGCACCGTCCAGTCGTCAGCCTGCATGGTCGCTACGGGCAGCCACTCCCCCTCGGCGATGTCCAGCCCGCCTTCCTCCCACACCTCGCGCCGGACTCCGGCGGGGGGCGTCTCCCCCGGCTCCAGCGCGCCGCCCAGACCGTTGATCTTGCCCGCCTGCCAGGCCGGCTTGCACTTGTGGATGAGCAGGACGCGCTCCTGCGCCCGGTCAAAAACAAAGCCCAGCGTGTACTCCATGATGACTGCCCTCCCGGCAACCGGCTTGACCGGGAGCGATTGTAATCCTCTACGTGCGGCGCTCCGAATCCCAGCGCAGAAAACCGGATTTGCTTATAATCTCTGAGTGGCCCCCGCGCCTTGCCGACGGCTGAGGCCGTCCGGGAGATTGGGAATGGTTATGAGCAACAACCGGCTCCGCGTGCTGGTGGTCGAAGATGAACCGCGCCAGCGCATCGCTACGGTAGAAAACCTGCGCCAGTTTGACTACGAGGTGCATGTCGCTGAAGGTGAGGGGGCGGCGTTGCTGGCAGATGCGCGACGGCAACTGATGGAGCATTTTTGCCATGTCGCGGTCATCAACGCCCGGCTGATCGGGCCGGTCAACTTGCTCGACCCGACTCAGTTTGACCTGGGACACCAGTTCATGCCAGCCGGTGTGGTGCTCTACAGCACCGATCGGGACGACACCATCGCCTACATTGCCGGCTGGCATCGGATGGGCTATGTCCGCGCCAGCGATCCCCCGCGAACGCTGGCCGAAGCCGTCCGCTTACAGGCTGACCAGCGCCAGGTGCGCATTAACTGGCCGCACGACAACTTCAACCGCGACATCGCCCAGGCGCTGAGAATGAAGCCAGAGCAACTCCTGGCCCAGGACCTGACCGACCTGCTGGGTCGCCTGTTCCCCAAGGCTGTCGCCGTCGAACTGAAGCTGCTGCCCGGCGTGGACGGTACACCGGAGAACCCGGCGGCGACTCCCGTCCGCCGCGCGGTGGTGCTCTGGACCCAGGAGCGGCGTCGGTACACCAATTACCTGACTCCCAAGGTCACCAAGATCAGCACCCGTGACCGCATCCAGCGGGAAGTCGACAATTACACCAACCATGTCGAGAGCCAGCTCAAGCATAACCGCCAGGCCCGGCTGGAAGGGCACACCCTGCTATGGCATATCGGCGCGTGCGCCTATGAGTTTCTGGGGGTGGCTCCGGATGACCTCCAGCCCTTCCAGAGCTTCTACGCCGGGAATGACGCCGAAACCATCCTGGAAGCCCTGCGCACGCTGTTCCTGCAGCTGTGCGAAGTCTGGTACATCACCGAACGACAGGTGGTCAGTGGAGGCAGCCTCTATGCGCTGTACGATAGCGCCCTGGACCTGGAAGAACACCTGGGGCGGGTGCAGCAGAACGAGTACCGCCTGCGCTTCCCCGGCGTGAACGGCGACCTGCCCAACCCGGCCCTGTGGGTGCTGCGCGAGGGCAAGCATCAGGTCTTCGATAGCCTGACCACCTGCATCGCCCATGGCGACCTGCACGGCGATAACTTCTTCGTCGACAACACCCGCATGACCTGGCTGATCGACTTCGAGCATACCGGTCGAACCCATGCCCTGCGCGATTTTGTTGAACTGGAAGCCGATATCAAGCTGCGCCTGACCGCCTACCCGGACGGAGACCTGAGCGGGCTGGCCGCGCTGGAGCGATCGCTGCTGACGGCCAGGTCAGTGGGCGATCTGCTGCTCCCCACGCCAGACGTCGCTGCTGATATGGCGCTGTTCAAGACCTTTCAGACGTTGGCCGGGCTGCGCCACCTGGCCTGCCAGGCCACCGGGATCACTGACATCACCGAGTACCTGCACGCGCTGCTCTACGAAACGCTGTTCATGGCCACCCTCAGGCACCTGCGCGAACATGTCCGGCAGCGCGCCCTGCTTGCCGCCGCGCTGATCGTCGATCGACTGACAACGCGTAGCAGCCTGCGGGATCGCTTCCAGACGGCGGTTCCCCGCCTGGACGCCGCTACCCTGGATGGACGCCCTCCTGCGGAGGCGCTGGCGGTCGTGCGCCAGCACCTGCAGCATCTCACCCTGTGCTACCGCTGCGCCGAACTGCAGAAGAAACTGTACCACGGCCCGGCTCTGCCGGAGGCGCTGCGCGATGGCGTGGAGCTATTACACGAGGAAGGCCGCCGCACCCGCGCCCTGCAGGAGACTCTGCAGCGCGGCGGTGCGTAGGGGGCCGCCCGGCAGATAACAGTATCCCAACTTACATAAACGATATATTAATATTTTCCGGCAGCAAAATGTTGTCATATACTTAAAACTGTGGTAAACGAAGATAAGCATTGTTATCACATAAAGTCTTCCGGTTATGAATCGTCCCGGAAACCATCGGCACTACAAAGTGGGGATCTACCAGTGATGTGCTTGCCACAGACCCGACCTGCAGACTGCTCCTCCATCCTGGCCTGAAAAATCAGCTGCCGGGACTGTAGTTCGGCACCCTTAGACAGTGCCAGCTTGGCAGCCAGTCCCCGCGCTTCGTGGCACAAGAGAGGTCTTGACAACCCAGGGCGAGGTCGCTAGCATGGCGCCGTTGTTATTGATACAATAACCCACCATACTAAAGTAGCTGGTAGCAGGGTCTTTATTGTAGGTCTCTAAAGATTTCAGTTTTCTGCGGGGTCATACCCTGTGCCGGGTACCCAGGGCCTGCATCCGACCATCATATCGCCCTGCCGGCAAGATTGAACAAGACTCGTTGTCTCTTGAGCGCCAAAAGGTCAGGTGAGCTATGACGACAAGCAAAGCAGAACGTCTGATTAATGAAGGGCCTCTTGCCTTAAAGCGGGAGACGGGCGGCAGCCCTCTGGTTGTCCTTTATCCCCGCAACCGCTACCGCAATGCCTATCTGTCCCGTTACCTGCGCGAACCGGACTGCGGCCTGTACTACTACGCCCTGCAGACCACCGATCGCAACCTGCGCAAGTTCCTCAACAACCTCATCGAAGACCTAAACGCTTCCACCGACGGTTTTGGGGAAAATCTCCGCGCCGCTATTGCCGCCAAAGCCAAGGTCCAGGACCTGGCTGCCGCCCTTGCCGAAGACCTGCGGGCGCTCAGCAGCGAACCGTTCACCCTGCTTCTGGATCAATACGACCGTCTGCCAGAAAAAGATGAAACCAAGCGCTTCATGGAAGCCCTGATCGAGCATATGCCGGAGCACGGTCAGATCATCATCAACGCCCGCGAGCAGGCTTACCTGCCCTGGTTTGACCTGGTCTCGGAGCAAAAGGCAACCGTGCTGGGGGCGGAATACGTGCCGGAGGAAAGCGCCCCGCCGGAACCCGCGCCAGAAGTCCCGCGCATTGAAGTTTTTTCCCTGGGCCGCGGCCATACGCTGGTCAACGGCGTACCCGTCACCCACTGGGATGGCGAGTTGCCCAAGAATCTCTTTTACTTCTTCATGGATCACGAACTGGTCACCCGCGACGAGATTTTTGACGTCTTCTGGCCCACGCTTTCCGTCAAAGAGGCGACCAATGTGTTTCATGTCACCAAGCGCAAGATCAACGAGCGGCTGGGCTATGACCTGACCCAGTATGCCAGCGGCTTCTACAGCCATAGCGACAAACTGGACATTTTCTACGATGTATTCAAGTTTACCAAAGCCGTGGAAGAAGCCATGGCCGCTGATGACCAACAGGCCGAACCGCACTGGGAAGAAGCCGTTCGCCTGTACCGTGCGCCTTTCCTGCACCGCCTGGACATGGACTGGGCCAGGGAGCGCCGCGCCGAACTGCGTCACCTGAACGCCACCGCCCAGATCGGGCTGGGGCGCATCCGCGAGGTGCAGGGCCGGATCGATGAGGCCCTCAAGCACTACAGCCGTGCCCTGCGCGAGACGCCGGAACGCGAAGACATCCACCGCCAGGTGATGAGCCTGTACTACCGCAAGGGCGATATCGAGAAGGCGGTTGAGCAATATCACCAGCTGGAACGATCCCTGCGGGAGACGCTTAACATCACCCCCTCGCCAGAGACCATCGCCCTCTACCGGCAGATCACCGGACAGAGCTGATATTTACCTGCTGTCAAAACACCACCGGAGGCTGCGCGGACAGCCTCCGGTTTGTCTTTTCACCGCTGCTCAGGCAAGTCCGCAGGGGATGACCGCTGCTGGCGCTACCACACGCCGGGGATCAGCTGCCAGCGGGTGCGCCCCGCGTACTCGCGGTAGCCGGGCAATTCCGCCTGCAACATCCGATCCTCCAGGATAGTACGCACGATCATCGTTGCCACCATGACCCCCGCTGGTAGCAGCGCCCACCCTGAACCGAGCAGGATTGGCGTCCCCAGCATATGAAGGATCAGCCCGGCGTAACCGGGATGGCGGATATAGCGGTAAGGCCCGTCGGTTACAACCGTCTGACCACGGTCGGCCTGGATACGCACCACACGCGAGAAGAAGCGGTTGACTGCCATCGCCCAGCCGGAAAGCCCCGGGCCGGCCATCTCCACGACAAGCGCAACACCCTGAGCTGCTGCAGAGATGGCCGACCAGCTAAAGCGCGCATCCAGCCCGGCCACCAACAGAGTCACCAGGGCTACCGCACCGCCGATCAGGGGGCTACCGCATCCGGCGGCGCCTGCCACACCAGCGGGTAGCCCCAGCTGCCCGCCGCCCGCCCTTCCAGCAGCGTCGTCAGGCTGCCATCAAAGCCGGCCAGCACCAGATCGGTCGCCGTGCGCGGATAGGCGGTATCCGCAGGCACGTGGTTCAACAGGATCACACCAGCGTCGGTCATCAGGCTGGTGGACTGCAGGAAGCGCCCGCGCATCACACGTTGCGGCGCAGCTTCGCCGGCGGGCAGGAGGAACAGCGTGTTGTCCTGGCCGCCTGCTCCCCCGGCGACAAAAGCCAGGCGGCCGTCCATGCCAAAGCTGAAGGTGGCGATCACATCCCCGCGTGACCCGGCGCTGATCGTGACCGGCATGACGCTACCATCCAGAGCCAGGCGATGCAGGAAATGCTCGTCATTGGCCGTTGAACTGACATAAACGAGGAAGCGTCCATCCGGCGCACGCTGGAGAAGCCGGGCCAGGCCACCGGGAAAGGTATCTACCGTTATGCCCTCGGTGACCAGCGTGACGGTTCTGGCGGTCAGATCAGCCAGCACCAGGTTGGCGACGCTGGCCGCCCGGCCGTTCGGAAACGTCGCCAGGACACGTTGCCCATCCGCCAGCGGTATCACCCGGTTGACCGTGCTGGCCGGCAGGTAAGCGCCGCCGCTGGGCATGTAGACGTGCTCGGTCGCTGCGCCATCGTCGCTGACGGTGAACAGCCGCCATTGCGACCCACCGGGGCAGTGCTGGCCCAGCGAGAGGATCACCCCACCGCCAGCATAAGGGGCCAGGGCCGCGCTCGTCCAGTCACAGCCGCGGGCGGGGACGAGCGTCGTGATCTCACGCCCGGCAGCGCCATCCCAGCCAATCAGCGCCGCTTCGTCAGCCAGGCCATTGACATCGGTGAAAAAACGCACGGCATATGCCCCGGCATCCCCCAGCGTAAAAGCCACAATCTCCGGGAACGCGACAGCTTCGACAAACGGGGCCAGGCCTGCTGCGGCAGGCATAGTCAGGATGCGCAGCGTCCCGCTGGCGAAGGGAGCGCGGCGGGTAGCATCCGCCGGATAATCAATGTAAGCCCAACGCTGGCCGTCAGGGCTGAAGGCGGCCCGCCCCGGCCCATTGCAGGCCAGGGCATGGGCATTCCCCAGACGGATCAACGCGCCTTCAACCCTCAGAGGAACGTAGTACAGGCCACCGGTTTCCGCACCAACGAAGATCACCAGGCCGTCCCCGGCAGGAGCCAGCGCGTCCGGCCCGCAGGCAAAGACACGCGTCTGCGGTCCTTCCGATGGCACTTCGGCCAGTAATTGCGACGCTGCGCCGGGGACTATCCAGGCCAGCATCCCCGGTCCGGCGGGCGCACCCGGCTGGCCGGGCGCCAGCCAGACCAGCACCCGTCCCGGCGCGTCGCCTTCCTGAGCCAGTGCCGCCCCTCCTGCCAGCAGCGCCACCATCACCGCCACCGCCGCGATCCTGCCCACAACCATCCTATCCCCCTGCCTATAGCACATCCGCCACGATCATCCCCATCCGGGCGACATCATAGCCGGGCAGGGCGGCCACCGCAGCACGAAATGCGTCGTCATGCAACAACTCCAGCGTGGCCCGCACCGGCGGCACGTCAGCGTACTCCAGCGCCAGCGCCAGATCGTAACGTTCCGTCGCCAGGGGGATGAAGTCAAGATCCAGGGCGCGCGCCGCCGCCAGCACGCCCATGCCCGCGTCCGCCTGCCCGCTCTGCACCGCCGCCGCCACCGCCAGATGGGTGATCTGCTCGTGCTCATAGCCGGTGATCTGCTCCGGGTGCAGACCCGCCCGCGCCAGCAAATGGTCAAAGAGCAGGCGCGTGCCCGCCCCGCGCTGGCGGTTGACGTAGCGCACATCCTCGCGGACCAGATCAGCGATGCCCGTGATCTGTTTAGGATTGCCCCGGGGCAGGATCAGGCCCTGCACACGCCCAACCAGGGTGATCAGGCGGACGGCCCTGCCCGGCACATAGCGACGCACATAAGCTACATTGTATTCGCCGGTTTCCACATCCAGCAGGTGGCACCCCGCCAGATGCGCCTGACCGCGTTCCAGGGCGATCAGCCCGCCCAGGCTGCCTACATGGGCGCTAACCAGCCGGTAGGCCGGGTGGCGTTCCGCCAGGAACTGCGCCAGCAGGTCAAGCGTGAGGTCATGGGAACCGCTGATCAACGCCGTATGCTCGATTGTGCGTGGCGAGCGGTAGAGGTGAACGGTCACCCGATCCCCGGCGTTATGCCCCTCGCTGAAGCGCGGGATGCGCACGATGCCATCCGCCCGCACCAGCGAGGTGATCACACCGGCGCCGCGTCCCAGCGGCGTGACCAGCACACGCTCCCCCACCCGGCCCACCGTAACCCGCAGGTATTCCTCGTCGCCAATCGGGCTGAGTACCTTGCGCGTTAATTCGCCCTCGATCGTTGGCGGTGGTTCCGCCGGACGGCCCAGCCAGCGATCCAGCAGCGGACGCACGAAAATCTCGCCGGTCAGGGCGGCGGAGACCGGATAACCCGGCACGCCAATGACCGGCACGCGGCGACCGTCTATCTCCAGCATCCCCAGCACCACCGGGTGGCCAGGCCTCACCGCGACGCCATGCACCAGCAACTGGCCCAGCGCCCGCACCACCGCAGCGGTGTGATCTTCGCTGCCAGCGGAAGAGCCAGCGTTGATCAGGAGCAGATCGGCAACCGACGCGGCAGCCCGGACGGCCTCCTGGATACGCTCCGGGTCATCGGGGACAGGCGGCAGGCGCTGAGGGATGCCACCCCATTCCTGCACCTGCCCGGCCAGCACCAGGCTGTTGAACTCGATCACATCGCCAGGTCGCAGCGGATCGCCGGGCTGCACCAGCTCGGAGCCAGTAGCCAGGATAGCCACCACCGGGCGACGGCGGACGCTGACCGTTGCGTGGCCGCAGGCCGCCGCCGCGCCCACGTCCACCGGGCGCAGCGTGTGGTTGGCCGGCAACACCAGCTCGGTAGCCACCATGTCCTCCCCCATCGGGCGGACATGCTGCCAGGGCGCCACCGGGCTGCGGATGAGCAGCCGGCCCCCACCCAGCGGCTGGACATGCTCGATCATGATCACGGCGTCGGCCCAATCTGGCAGGGGATAGCCGGTATTGACCGCCAGCGCCGGGCGGCTGACCGTCTCCGGCGTGCCTTCCTCCAGTGTCACCGGGGCGGTTTCGGTTGCGCCCAGCGTATCGCGCGCCCGGACGGCATAGCCATCCATGGCGCTGGCATGGTAACGCGGGGAACTGATCCTGGCCCAGATCGGCGCGGCGGTCACCCGCCCCAGAGCCTCGTTGACGGGTACTTTCTCCGCCGGGAATGGCCCCCACTGCCCGGCGCGCTGCAAGGCGCCGGAAAAGATCGCCCATGCATCTTCCAGCGGGATGTCATGCAGATAGATATTGCGCTCCTGGCCCATACAGCGTTCTTCCAAGACAGTCAGCTATGCTCGCTGCTGCCGTCCGGATCGCCCGCTGCAACCTCGGCGCCTCCGGCGTCAAGCGGCAGAAAGACCCGGAAGACGCTGCCCCGCCCCGGTGCGCTATCAACCTCGATGAGGCCGTGGTGGGCTTCGACGATCTTCTGGACAATAGGCAGGCCCAGCCCCATACCGCCGGTGTTAGTGCTGCGGGCGCGGTCGGCGCGGTAGAAACGCTTGAAGATGTGGGGTAGCTCCGCCTCGCTGATGCCGATCCCATTGTCCTGGACTTCCAGCACAACACTGGCATCCTGCCGGGCGACACGAACCAGGATCTGCCCGCCGGCGGATGTGTAGTTGCAGGCGTTGGTCAGCAGGTTGGTGATCAGACGGTGCAATTCCATTTCATCGCCGATCAGAGTCAGCGGATCGCCTTCCGCCTGAAAGGTGACATGATGGTTTTTCTGCTCGATCAACATCGCTTGTTCGGCGATGACGCTCTGCGCCAGTGCGGCCAGATTCACCGGGCTGCGGACCAACTCCTCCTCCTGGTCCAGACGGACAATATTCAGCAGGTCTTCGACCGTCCTTTCCAGATGTGTCACCTGCATCCCCAGGATGGTCAGGTGACGGGAATGGACGTCTTCATCCAGCGTCTTGCGCATCACGCTCAGGCTGAGCCTCATGGTCGTTAGCGGCGTCTTGAGGTCGTGGGAAGCGTCGCTGATGAAGCGTTCCAGCATTTCCCGGCGGGCTTGCTCGACACCCAGGGCGATGGCGCGCTCCTTGGCCTTCTGGCGCTCGGTCACATCCACGCCAATAGCCCAGGTGGCCCAGCCAGGGATGGGGAAACGAGCGGAGATATTCGACCAGGCGATGGTCCTGTGGCTGCCATCCTTGCAGACCCATTCCCATTCCCAGTCGCGGTAGTCATCGCCACGGGCCAGCATCTCCCGCCACAGGCGCGACAGGTAAGCAGAATCGGGGTACAGCAGACGGTTGATCTCCCGCGCCGACCGGCCAACGATCTCGGCGGCGCTATACCCGGTGACGCGCTCGCATTCGCGGTTCCAGACGCGGATGGTATCGGCCTGCTCGTCATAGGCGATCAGCATCACCGGCATGTGCTCCAGCACCTGGCGCAGACGCTCCTCGCTCTGGCGCAGGGCTTCCTCGGCCTGCCGGCGCTCCTGAATCTCCGCCAGCAGCCGGGCATTGGCCTCGGCCAGTTCGGCGGTGCGCTCCCTGACGCGCTGCTCCAGCTGGTCATGGGCGGCTTGCAGAGCGGATTCAGCCTGCCGGCGGGCAGTGACATCCACACCAATGGCCCAGGTTCCCCAGCCGGGGACGGGAATTAGCTCGGAGATGTTCGACCAGGAGACAATGCGGGTGCTGCCGTCTTTGCAGACGACCTTCCATTCAAAATCGCGGTAGTTGTCCCCCCGGCGTTGCCATTCATCCCGCAGGTAGGCGCGATAGGCAGGATCAGGATAGATCAGCCAGAGGGCCTGCGGCTTGCCCACGATTTCCTCGGCGCTGAAACCGGTGACGCGCTCGCATTCATGATTCCAGACAGTGATATGGTTAAGCTCTTCGTCAAAGGCCAGCATCATTACTGGCATGCTCTGGATGACCTGACGCAAGCGCTCCTCGCCTACTTCAGCGGCAGCCCGCACTGCCCGGGCAGCCTCCAGTTCGGCAATGCGCTGGCGCAACCCGGCGATTTCCGCGAGCAGTTCGTCTCTGGTCTTGTGACTCTGGTCGCTCATCCTGGCCTTACTCCGCGAACCTTCAGCGGTCTTTTTAGAACAGATAGACGTCAACGGCATCACCGGCCCGCAGACCGGTGGCGTCCAGCGGAATCCTGGCCAGACCGTCGGCGCGCACCAGGGTGAAGATCAGGTTGCTCTTGCCGAAGATCGGGTCTGCCTTGATGGTATCATCGTTCTCATGCAACACAACAGGGATATAGTCCTCTCGCCCGGCAGCACTCGGAACGTTGGCTGTGAGCGTGGCCCGCAGGCGTGGCCGGGAGGGTGGACGCGCGCCCAGTATGTGGCCGATGGCCGGGAGACCAAACAGCCAGAAGGCGACGACCGCGCTGACCGGGTTGCCCGGCAGGCCGAGCACCGGCCGCCCATCAACAACAGCCAGAATGGTGGGCTTGCCAGGTTTGATGGCTACCCCGTGCACCAGCACGCCCGGCCCGCCCAGTTCAGCCGCCAGGCGGTTGATCACCGCGGCGGTCATGTCGCGGGCGCTAACGCTGCTGCCCGCCGTGATCACGGCCAGATCGGCGGCGGCGGGCGGGGCCAGCGCAGCACGCAGGGCCATCTCCAGCGCCGTGGGATCGTCCGGGATGATCCCCCAAGGCTCAACATCGGCCCCTGCCTCCGCCGCCAGCGCGCTAATGGTGAAGCTGTTGATGTCGCGGACCTGTCCCGGTGCAGGCGCGGCCCCCGGCGGGACGATCTCGTCGCCGGTGGAGAAGATGGCCACGCGCGGGCGGGCGCGCAGATGGATCGGGCGGGCCGGTGTGCCCAGGCCCAACGCCAGCAGTGCCCCGATCTCTGGCGGGCGCAGGCGCGCCCCGGCGGGTAACACCGGTTCCCCCCGGTGCACATCTTCCCCGACCTGCAGGACATTCTCGCCGGGGGCCACGCGGCGGAGTACCTCGATCTCGTCCGTCGCGATCGGGCTGGTGTGTTCCACCATCACTACCGCGTCCGCGCCTGCGGGGATCATCGCCCCGGTATGGATCAACGCAGCCTGTCCCGGCCCGACCGCGAACGCCGGTTGCTCCCCCATGTGTGACTCGCCGACAACGCGCAGGTAAGCCGGCAGCGCCTCGCCCGCACCGTAAGTATCGGCAGCGCGGACGGCGTAGCCATCCACCGTCGCCCGGCGGAAGGCAGGCAAATCCTCCGGGCTGCAGATGTCTTCCGCCAGCACGCCGCCAGACGCCATCCCTGCCCAGAGCTCGGCTTCAACCATGGCGGTGCGGTGGGTGACTTCGGCCAGCCAGCGAGCCAGGGCTTCGGCAGGGGAAAGGACGTTGAAGAACTCAGCCATCGACAACTCCTGGAGATTGCGCCGGGGCGGTCGTCCACAGCAGGTACCTCACACGGGCACGTGCCCGGAGCGCACCCCCGCGTTACAATCGATTGCGCCCCGGCGAAGAGGTCGCAGGAGTTGCCCCATGGAAGACGCTGTGACAGTCGCCATCCTGGCCGGAGGCAAATCCAGCCGGATGGGGACAGACAAAAGCTTTGTGCCGCTGCTGGGCAAAACCCTGATCCAGCATGTGCTGGAGCGCGTGGGCAGCCTGGGCCTCCCCACCATCCTGATCACCAACCGTCCGGCAGCCTACGCGCCGCTGGGGCTGCCGATGTACGGCGATCTGCTGGCGGGGAAAGGCTCGCTGGGCGGACTCTACACGGCGATCTCCTGCAGCCAGACCCTCTACACGCTGTGCGTGGCCTGCGACATGCCGTTCCTCAACCCGGCGCTGCTGGCCCACCTGATCAGCCTGCGGGCCGGTTATGACGCGATTGTACCGCGCCTGGACGGCTTCCCGGAAGCGCTGCACGCCGTCTACAGCAAGGGCTGCCTGGGAGCCATCCGCGAGAAGCTGGAACAGGACCAGCTGAAGGCGATCAGCTTTTACGGCCAGGTGCGGTTGCGTTTTGTGGAAGAAGACGAAGTGCGCCGCTTCGATCCGGCGTTGCGTTCCTTCGTCAACGTCAACACGCCGGAAGAACTGGCCCGCCTGCAGGCTGCAACGGCTGACGATTCCCCTGCCACCTGAGCCACCTGAAAAGCAGAGACCCGGCGTCAATGGCCAGGCCTCTACGGGTCAGGCTCTGTCGGTATCTTCCAGCAGGAAGGCCCGCCAGGGTTCGTCCTCTTCCGGGGCAGGCGGCGCTTCCTCCGGCGTTTCAACAGGCACGGGCGGTGCTGGCGGGGGTTCAGCCGGCGCTGGATGCTCGACATGCTCAGCGGCCACCTCGGTGTACGAAGCAGTGGCCGGCAGAGAGGCGTAAGCGGCTTCCGCCGGCGCGGCAATCGGCTGGACGACGGTGGTCACCCGGTCAGCCGTGTCGAATTCGTCCGTCGCCAGAGCAATGTGGATGATCGGATCACCGGCCAGCCGCAGGCCCATCTGCTTTTCAATGAGCTGGCGCAACACGCGGCCCAGTTCTTTTTGCTTCTCCGGGATGACAATATCCGGGCGGGTGCGGACGTTCATCTCCACCCTGGCCGCGCCTTCCTGCGTTACTTCCACACCGGTCTGCACAGCCAGCACGTCAGACACCTGGGCGATGCGCGTGTTGATCTGGCGCTGAACGGAGTCAACGCTGACTTCGGCCCTGGCCCCGCGCGCCCGGACGACTAACCCATCCTTGCGCGGCGGGCGCAACAGGCGAACCAGAATGGCCACCAGCAGCAAATCGATCAGGACGGCGGCCACAATCAGGGCGGTGCGCGTCCCCGCCGGGGCGGTCTCCACACGACCGGCCAGATCGATCACCAGCCGGGGAGCGGCCAGCAGCGCCGTAACCCCGATCAGCAGGACAATCACCGCCAGCATAGCCGCCAGACGCTTGATAAAGTTCCTCATCACGCTTCTCCACAATACTTCACCACAATCATCGTCAGGTCGTCAAAGGGCGGCGCCTGCCCGACAAACGCCTGCACCACGGCGCTGATGCGATCGAGGATTTCCAGCGCGGAGCGCCCCCGGCGGGCTTCCTCGCGCACGATCTCGGCCAGGTGGCGTTCCCCGAAGAACAGACCCTGCTCGTTCTCCGCGTCGGTCAGGCCATCTGTGTAATAGACTAGCACGTCGCCCGGCTCCAGTTCAATAGGATGGGGGCTCAGAGGAAGCTGGTCGAACCAGCCCATCGCCCGCCCACCCCGGGGCAGCCAGGTGATCTCTGCCGTGCGATGGCGGTAAAGCAGCGGCCGGTTATGCCCGGCGTTGACGCCTACCGCCCGGCCGTCGCGCTCAAACACCGTGTAGTAGGCCGTCACGAACATACCGCTGTTGTTGCCTTCCAGCATCATCAGCCGGTTGGCCTGGTGGATGGTATCCAGCGGGAAGCGGGCAACAGCAGCGATGCCCCGGATCAGGCTGCGGGCTACAGCCATGAACAACGCTGCGCCAACGCCCTTATCGGCCACGTCAGCGATCACCACTCCCAGCTGATCGCCATCCAGCAGAAAAGCGTCGTAGAAGTCGCCGGCGACTTCCCGCGCACTGTGCCAGGTCGCGGCGATCTCATAGCCAGGAAAGTCCGGCAGGCGGCGCGGCAGCATACTGCGCTGAATGTCATAGGCGATGCTCAACTCGCGTTCCAGCCGGGTGCTCTCTACCTCCAGCCGGTGCAGCCGGGCGTTTTCCAGGGCGATGGCGGCCATCCCGGCGAAGGCCGTCAACAGATCGAGATCGCTCTGCTGAAAGACCCCGGTGCGCAGGGTGTTATCCACATACACCAGTCCGATCAGGCGGTTCTTGACCAGCAACGGCGCACACATGATCGAGCGCAGGCCCAGGGCGATGATGCTCTCACCCCGCTCAAAGCGCGGATCATGCTCAGCGTTGCTGGTCAGCAGGGGAGCGTTCGTGCGCACAACCTGATTGACAATGGTCGTGCTGTACTGGAAATCCGCCGAGAGCAGATCTTCCCTGTTCAGGCCACGCGCCACCCGGACATGCAGTTGCCCGGAATCGTCGCGCAGCATCAGAAAGCCGCGCTGTGCCTTGACAACCTCAATCACCTTATCCAGCACGGCATCCATCATGACATCAAGGTCCAGGCTGGCGTTGATCGCCTGGTTGATCTCTGCCAGCGTAGCCAGGCGCTCCGCCATCGAAGCGGCGGATGAAGCAGAATTGTGTTCAGCCATGTGAAAGGCGCTCTCTTTTCTGCCCGCGGCAAAAGCCGCCGGTCTGCGCCGGGATTATACCTTCCCGGCATGGATAGCCACAGCTACAATCTCTACCATCGTGGTATGATATGTTCTCTGACCGTCATCACCAGAAAGAGGGGCAACGATGGCACTGCGTGGCGTGATCTTCGATATGGGAGGGACGCTGCTGGATTATCATCCCCCCGCCCCCAGCGCCGGTGAGGGCTGGCGGGCAATGGAAGACCTGGGCGCTGATGCGCTGCGGGCCTTCCTGCTGGAGCGTGGGTATCCCGCCCCACCCGCTGAGGAAGCCCGCCAGAGCGCCTTCACCGCGATGGAGCGCCAGTGGCGGATGATCGCGGAGGGGAAACCGGTCAACCCGCAGCTTGGCCCGATCCTGCGCGAGGTGTTGCTGAGCTGGGGTCTGCCGGAAAACGCCGCCAACGACGGCCTGATCGACAGTGCGGTGGCCGCATATGTGGCCCCGGCGCAGGCGCTCGTCCGGCCCCTGCCCGGCGCGGCGGAGACTCTGGCCGCGCTACGGGCGCAGGGGTTGCGGCTGGGTTTGTTCAGCAACACCGTCTGGCCGGGCGCCTTCCACCTGGAGGACCTGGCCCGCTGGGGGCTGGCCGAGTACCTGGATTGTGCCTTCTTCTCCGCTGATGTTGGCGCGTGGAAGCCTGCCCGGCAGGTCTTCCAGATGACGCTGGAAGCGCTGGGGCTACAGCCGCAAGAAGCCGCCTTTGTGGGTGATCATCCGTACTTTGACGTGTACGGGGCGCAGCAGGCCGGTCTGCGTGGCGTGCTGCTGAAAAGCGCCGAGTGGGAGGCTCCACCTTCCGGCGGCCTGCCCATCACGCCGGACGCCACGGTGACCCGCCTGGCCGATTTGCTGCCGCTGGTGGAAGCGTGGCGAACCTCCTGACAACCTGATCGCCAGAACCAGCGTGACGCTGAGGCAGCGCAGCATAAGTCCGCTCGCCGGCCACCCTTGCGTCGACTATATCACCCCCTGCTGGCGCTCCAGGCCAGAAAGCGTTAGGCTTGCCTTGCGGACACCTCAGGGGATAACCGATGACCCTCCAGATCGATCGCTTAAACAGACGTCTGGCACTGCTGGTTGCCGTCCTGCTGCTGGCGGCCTTCGCCCGCCTCTATCACCTGATGCAACAGGGTATATGGCTGGACGAGGGTTACACCCACTACGTGATGACCCGCCTTGGTCCGTTGGGTGCGGCGCTGGACGATATGCACCCACCGCTGTATTACTACACTCTGGGCGGGTGGATGGCCGTCACTGGCGACTCGCTGCTGGCCATGCGCTACTTTTCCGCGCTGTGCAGCGTGCTGACCGTGCCGCTGGTCTACCTGCTGGCCCGGCGGATGGCCCCGGCGGGTGCGGTGTTGCCCCGCCGTCAGATCGCGCTGCTGGCTGCGCTGCTCTTCGCCCTTTCCGACCCCGACATTGCGATGGCCCAGGAAGTGCGCAACTATGCCTTCCACAAGCTGATCCTGGTGATCAGCGTCCTGGCCTATGCCCGCTGGGTGACGAGGCCGACGCGGGGACGCCGGATAGCCTGGATCGCAGCCAATAGCGCCAACCTGTACACATTCTATCTGGGCGGGCTGCTGCTGGTAGCGGAAGGGCTGCACGCCCTGCTTTACCTGCGCGGACGGGAGCGCCAGCAGGCTCTCGGCTCACTGGCAGCGGCAGGCGTGACCTTCCTGCCCTGGTTCTTCACCGGCTTCCTGGATCAGGTGTTGACGCCCAACCTGCTGTTCCTGCCAGAGCCGCTGAGCGCCACCGCATGGACAGAGATGTTGCACCTGTATTTCACCCAACAATGGCCGCTCATCATCGGCCTGATGCTGCTGGGACTGGCCGCCGTGACCTATGGCGCCGATGGTGCGCCACGTCTGCACTGGCGACCGGATGGGAACGGCTTCCTGCTACTGGGCTGGGCGGCGCTGCCCTTCGCCATCATCGGCCTGATCGGGCTGTTCCGCCCATTCTTCTCGCCGCGCTGGGCGATCCTGGCGACCCCGGCCATCGTCCTGCTGACGGCGCGCGGCCTGGGCAACCTGCACCAGCCGGGACGGGGCCTGCTGCTGGCCGTCCTGCTGGTTTACAGTGTGACCACGGTCGATTTCTACTGGCCCAAGCCGCCCTGGGATCGCGTGGCCGCCAACGTACTGGCCTACGCGCGGCCCGGCGAGCCAGTCCTCCTGGAGGTCCACAACGACGATTACAGCGTCGGCTACTACCTGGAGCGCGCCCTGCCGCCGGAGAGCGTGCGCTCCCTGCGGATGTGGCGGGAGGCGACCGACCCGGCTATGTACCACAACGAACTGACTGCTTTCCTGGCTGCCCCGGTCCGGCAGACGATCTGGGTGGTGGCCTGGGGTGAGAATCACGACATCTTCAACCAGCTGGAGCAGCATGGCTTCCAGCGGAGCTTCGCCCTGACTACCGACCACGTGGGCAACGCCCTCAACGTTCACCGCTACGACCGCCGGCTGGAGGGGGAACCGCTGGCCGTCTATGAATCGGGCCTCATCCTGCGCCGGGCGGAGGTCTACCCGGAGGCCGGACGGGTTGACCTGTGGTGGTCGGTTGGCGCGCCGGTCGACCGCGACTACACCACATCGGCCTTTGCGCTGGATAGCAGCGGGCGGCTGATTGCCCAGGATGACACCTTCCCGGCGCGGGGGACACGGCCCACCACCACCTGGTTGCCGGGCGACCTGATCTACGATCCGCACCCACTCCAGCCGGCTGACCTGCCGCCGGGCGTATACAGCATCGGCGTACAGACGTACTACTGGGCGGATGGAGTCAAAATCCCGACCACCCAGGGCGAGCCCTGGTATACGGTTGGGACGTTCGAGTGGCCGTAGTGGAGCAGGTGAATGTTACCGATGATCGTCGCCACGCTGGCGCAAGTCCTGGCCGGGCTATTGGCGCCCCTGCTGCTGGCCATCCTGATCCGGCGGCGGTGGGGCATCTCCTGGGCGCTGATCCTGCCGGGCGCGATCGCCGGGCTGATCATGGAACTGCTGGCGGCGCCGCTGCAGAGCAGTGTGATCTTCGCTCTGGCCGCTGTGCCGGATGCCTTCACCCTCCCGGTTTTCGCCGGAGTCAGCGGCTTCGCTTCTGGCCTGGCGGCGGCCCTGCTGCTGACGGCGGCCTTTGCCTGGCTGGCGCGCAACGCGCGGACGACCCCGCAGGTGCTGATGATCGGTGTCGGCTATGGGGGGGCGGGGATCGCCATGCGGGCCGCCCTGGCCGCGCTGGTGCTTGCCGCCAACCTGCAACTGGCCGGGACGCCGCCGGAAGATTGGCGGCTTTCCCCGGCGGAAACTGCCGCTCGTCAGGCGGCGCTGGACATCTACTTCGCCACACCGCCCGACCAGCCGCTGCTGGAAGCGGTCGGAGCACTGGGGCGGATTCTGCACGGACTGGCTGCCGCCGCGCTGGTCGGCGGGATGTTCCTGAGTGGGCAGGTCGGGTGGTTTTTCGGCGGGTTGCTGTGGGTGGCGGTAGCCGTCAGCGGCGCAGCCCTGTTCGGGCCGCTCGGCGCGGCAGCGGGGGCGGTATGGTGGGCGTTGCTGGGCGCGGGAGGCGCCGTGATCGTCTGGCGCTGTCGCCGTTGATCCTCCCCCGCATAATTGGGGGTTCCAAACGTTCTCAAATTTGATAGCATTACCCCGGTCAAAGGCGCGGCCTGCTGCCGCTGTCCGGCCACGAATCGCATTTCGAGGGGGAACGACCATGATCACCACCGATCGACTCACCCGGCGCTTCGGCGAGAACCTCGCCGTGGACGCCCTCACGCTGGAGATTCCCAGCGGAGAGGTCTTTGGCTTCCTGGGGCCGAACGGCGCGGGCAAAACGACCACCGTCCGCATGCTCAGCGCCCTGATCGCCCCGACTTCCGGGACGGCTACCGTCAACGGTTATGACGTACGCCTCCAGCCCATGGACGTGCGCCGTACCGTCGGCGTGCTGACCGAAACGCCCGGCATGTACGACCGCCTGAGCGCGGAAACCAACCTGCGCATCTATGCCGACCTGTACGAGGTAGAACGGCCAGAAGCCGCCGTGCAGAAGTACCTGACCATCCTGGGCCTGTGGGAACGGCGACGCGAACCGGTTGGCAGCTTCTCCAAAGGTATGAAGCAGAAGCTGGCCATCGCCCGCGCCCTGATCCACGAGCCGCGCACCGTCTTCCTGGATGAACCGACGGCCGGCCTGGACCCGGCGGCGGCCCGCACTGTGCGCGAGTTCATCGAGGAACTCAAGAGCGAGGGCCGCACGATCTTCCTGACCACCCACAACCTGGACGAAGCCGAACGGCTATGCGACCGCATCGGTGTGATGCGCGGCCACCTGCTCGCCCTGGATACGCCTGCCGCGTTGCGGGCGCGGCTCTTCGGCCAGCATGTGCGGCTGCAGATCGCCAACCTGACAGACGCGCTGCGCCAGGCGGTAGCAGGGCTGCCTTTTGTCCGGGGGGCGCGGCTGGCCGACGGCGCTCTGCTCGTCGACGTGGCCGATCCGGAGCGCGATAACCCGGCGCTGGTAGCGGCCCTGGTTGGTGCAGGGGCGCAGATTCAGTACGTCCAGCCGGCGCTGGCCAGCCTGGAGGACGTTTACCTGCAACTGGTGCACAACGGCGCAGCCCTGAACGAGGGCGTAGGGGGGGCGCAGCGATGAACAAGGTTATCACCCTGATCAAAAAGGAATGGGCGGATGTCTTCCGCAACCGCTACGTGCTGTACATCGTCATCTTCATGCCATTGATCATGGTGCTTCTGCCGGCGATTGTCCTGGGGTTGGGGGCCAACCCCAGCCTGATCAGCGGCATGCAGGACGAAGTCCCACCGCAACTCATGGAGGTCGAACCTTACGCCAGCCTGGAGCCACAGGAAGCCATACAGGCGTTTGTCGGGCAGCAGTTCAACCTGTTCTTCCTGATCCTGCCGCTGGCGATCCCGATGACGATCGCCACCTACAGCATCGTCGGGGAAAAGCGCGAGCATAGCCTGGAACCGCTGCTGGCGACGCCGATCAGCACGGCCCAGCTCTTGGCGGGCAAGGCGCTGGCCGCTGCCGCGCCCGGCGTGGCGACGGCCTGGCTGAGCGGTCTGTTATACGCCCTGCTGTTATACTTCGTTGTGCCCAGTGCAGCGGTGCGCAGCATCCTGCTCAGCGAGACCTTCCTGCTGAACCTGGGCCTGATCGCGCCGCTGCTGACGATTCTGGCGACGACGGTCGGCCTGATGGTCAGCAGCCGGGTCAACGACCCGCGCGCGGCGGAACAACTGGGTATGGTCGTGATCATCCCGGTGATAGCCCTGATTCTGGGCCAGGTGGCGGGCGTGATCACAGTCAGCAGCGCCCTGGCGCTGGGCATGGCGGCTATCCTGCTGGTGGTCGATCTGGCGCTGCTGGCGCTGGCCGTGCGCCTGTTTGACCGGGAGACCATCCTGACGCGCTGGAAGTAGCCAGCCGGGGCGGTACAGGGCCGCTGTTCGGGAGAGCAGCGGCCCTTTTTGTTGCCATCGGGCCTCACAGTTGACTTCCTGTAGCAGACAATATATGATTTTACTTGTCTTTTTTATCTTAAAATGACTGTGCCTCAGGCTTGTCGATGCGAGACCGGGTACAGACTCAGAGGGGCTGTGCCAGTCAAGACGCTCCCCCGGAAAGGAACTCCTCATGCGCGTCACTTCTCACGGCAATTACCTGCTTCAGCTCACCCGCTACACGGCCTTCAATTGCTTCCTGGTGCGGGAAGCCGATGGCTTTACCCTGGTCGATACAGGCCTCGGCGGCTCCGCAGGGGCCATCATCCGGGCGGCGGATCAACATGGCCTGCCCATCCGGCGCATTCTGCTGACCCATGCCCACGTTGATCATGTGGGTTCGCTGGATGCCCTGCACGCTCTGCTGCCGGAGGCTGAAGTGGCGATCTCGGCACGCGATGCTCGCTTCCTGACTGGCGATCGCAGCCTGGACCCGGATGAGCCGCAGGTGCCCCTGCGCGGCGGCTATCCACTCTGCACCACCCGCCCGACCCACCTCTTCAGCGCCGGGGATGTTATCGGCTCCCTGGAAGTCATCGCCAGCCCCGGTCACACTCCCGGCCACGTGGCCTTCTTCGACCGTCGCGACGGGACGCTGATCGCCGGCGACGCCTTCAGCACCAAAGCGGGCATCTCCACTGGCGGCACATTGCGCCTGCTCTTCCCCTTCCCGGCCCTGGCGACCTGGCACAAGCCGCTGGCCATCCGCAGCGCCGAAGCCCTGTGCGCTCTACAACCCGCGCGGCTGGTAGTGGGGCACGGCCCTGCGCTGGAAAACCCTGTTCCCGCGATGGAGCGAGCCATTGCCGAGGCCAGGCGTCGCGTTGGGAGCACTGACTACGCCAGCCAACGCGCTTATTGACCGGGAAACCAGACTAGACGCGCTGCAAACAAAGAGCGCGGAGAACCACCGGGCCACTGTCCGCACAGACAGTGGTCTTTTTTGGCGGAGCGCCCCCCAATATTTAGGGCTGGCAGCAGCGGCAAACTCTGCGCACGATTGAAATAACAAGCCGGCTGGCCGGCCGGGCCAACCCCGACCATCAATAGCGAGGTGAGCGATGCGCTACCCGTACCTGCTGTGGCAGCTGGACGGCGCCCTGTTCAACACGACCGGCGCGATCCGGCGGGCGCTGGGTGCAGCGCTGGCTGATTGCGGCGCGACCATCACCGGGGGTGAGCTGGACGACCTGCTGGCAACGGTGGACAGCGCCCTGATCAGCGCGGCGGCGGCTCGCTTTGGCGTCCCGCGGCAGGCGCTACAGGGTGGCTGGGAAGCCCGCTACCGCGCGATCCTGTTGCGCGATCAGCCGCCGTTCCCCGGCGCGGTGGACCTCTGCCGCCGCGCGGTCGAAGCAGGCGGGCGCAACTATGCCTTCAGCTTCCGCCATACCCGCGACATGGAACGTTCCCTGGCGGCCTATGGCCTGACTGATCTGTTCACCGGCTGGCTGGCCGACGACAGTGGCGGGGCGGACCAGCCCGCCCTGGCTCTATTGGTGGCGGCCTGCAGCCTACCACCGGGCACGGCGCTGGTCATCAGCGGGCGGCGGCGCGACGCCGAGCTGGCCCGTGCGCTGGGACTGGCGGCTTGCCTGGTCAGGACGCCGGAAGCGGCGGGCGATTTCTCTGTGTTTCCCACCCATACCGCGCTGGAAACCTTCCTCTTCGGGCCGGGTGACGTGGTATCATAGGCGGGCGCGACGCCCGTTTGCACGCCTGAGGAGCGCCCGAACATGCGCTTTTCCGCCCTGATCTGGGATATGGACGGCACCCTGTTTGATACCTACCCCGCCATCCGGGCCGGGGTTGTGGCCGCCTTTGCCGAGCATGGTGTGACCGTTGATGCACAGCGCGTAGCCCGTCTGCTGGCTGTTACCTTCAATGATTGCCTGGAGACCCTGGCGGCAGAGCATAGCCTGGACCCGGCAGTCATCCAGGCGACATATGCCCGCCTGCGTCCGGAGGGCGTCCCGCCGGAGCTATGCCCGCCTTTCCCCGGCGTGATCGACCTGTGCCACCGGATGATCGCAGCGGGCGGATGCAATCTGATCTTCACCCACCGCGAACGCGCGTCGCTGGATCGCTTCCTGACATATCACGGGATGACCGCTCTGTTCGCCGACACGCTGACGGTCGACGAGGGCGGCGCGCGCAAACCCGATCCCGGCGGCTTTTTGACCCTGCTGACCCGCAACGGCATCTCGCCGGAGCAGGCGCTGGCCATCGGCGACCGCGACCTGGACATAGAGGCCGGGCAACGCGCCGGGATAAAGACGTGCTACTTCGCTTCGCCGGAATTCCCCGGCGGCCCGTTGCCGCCGGCGGTCGTGCCCGACTACACGATCAGCAGCTACGCTGAACTGGCAGCGATCCTGTTCACCGCCTGAGCGCCCTGCACCAACAGGGGGGCGGCTCACCGCCTGATCGGCGGTGGAGTCTGGCCGGTTTCGTCAGCCGCCAGGCGCTTGAGTCTCAACTCGCGGGGACGACGGCGCTTGAAGATGGCCAGCTTGCCGCCCAGCACCGGGTTGGTGAGGAAGTGCTCCTCAAAGGTGACCAGTTCCCAGCCCTGGTCGCCAAGCTGCTGGAAGTATTCCTGCCACTCCATGCCGCGCTCCCAGTTAGGCAGCGGCTCATCGTTGACGGCAAACGCCCGCCAGCTGGTGGTAGTGAAGGTACGCGCCGGGCAAACCTGCACAAAAAGGTAATCCCACTGGTCGTAATCAGGCATAACCACACCTCTGCTCGCTGCTCATGGCGGGGTCTCCCTGCCTGGCTGCGGCCAACCCATCAGGAGCCTTCCGCCGACACCCGGTCACAGGCCTGGGGAAGCGTACTCTGTAGGTTTTTCCTAGCATACGGCAAAAATCACCGCCTGAAAACCCTATTCCGAAGGCAGCCAGCGGGCGGCTGGCTCAGCCAAAGACGCCAGTGGGATGGCAACCGCGGCGGGCAGCGCGGGCCTGATCTTCCAGGGCAAAGAAATGACGGGCGTAAGCCGTATCCGGCGGAAAGGAGACCGCCCTGGCCCAGCCATCGCGGACCAGTGCCTCGTTGACAAAAACCCCATCCGCGTAGACATAGCGTAACAGGCGACCGTAGCGGTCAGTTTCGCTGACATCGCGCACCAGCCGCACCGTCCGCCCCTCCACCCAGGCAGCGTTAGCCGCGGTAGCCTCCGCGTAACAGACCTCATCGCGTTCCGGTGTATCGACGCCGATGTAACGCACCCGGTAGCGCTCGCCATCGATCAGCACGTCGATGGTGTCGCCGTCGATGACGGTTATCACGCGGGCGATCTCCCCCGCGCTGACATCTTCCGGCGTGGGAGAAGGGTTAGCTACGCGCGGTGTGGCGGTAGCAGGCGGCGGCGCGGTCGGCGCCAGCAGCCCGCAGCCCATTGCCGCCAGGAGGAACAGGCCAAGCAAGAGGAAGGTCTTTCCGGCAGGTCGCATCACAGACTTCACCCGGCAGAAAGGCGCATCAGGCAGGCCGGCGGCGACGCAGCCAGCGTAGCCCGGCAATGACGGCCGCCATCCCCCATACCCAGATCAGGTCAGCAGCCAGCGGCGGCGGGGCCGGAGCATCGGTCGGCTCGAAGGCCACAATGTCGATGCGGTCGCGGTGTTGCAGCACACCTTCCGGTGTATTGGGAACGCCCCGCGCGCGCAGATACCGCTCCAGCAGGAACGGGATGCGCTGCTGCAGCAGGGCGTACACCGCCAGCAGTTCCTCGTCATCGGTGACACGGCGGGCCAGCGCCGCCTCCGCGCCATCGGCAGTCTGGATGGTCACACAGGGATCAGCCTGGATGCTGCGGAGCCAGTCGGCGCGCTGGCCAAAGGCGCAGATCACGTACTTGCGCTCGCCCAGCTCGCGGTACTCGATCACCGCCCGGCGCGGCAGACCGCTGCGTCGCCCGGTGTAGGTGAGCACCAGCAGGGCATGCCCCAGCCACGGACCAAAGCCCAGCCGCCACAACAGCAGCGGGGCCTTGAACAGCGCCCGGTGCCAGGCCGCTGCCGGATACGCCAGCAAGCCGGTTGCACGCGTCGGTGATCCCCGCCTCTGCACCGCCTTACACCTTTTCCGCCAGTTCGGCAAGCAGGGCCAGCAACTCGGCATTGGAAGGGATGTCCTGCATGCCGTGCCCGTAGTGGACATAGCGGGCGATACCCTGGCGGTCTACCAGCACCTGGGCGGGCATGCGGCCCAGCTTGAACAGGTTGACCTCCTGGCCGTACAGCTTGAGTACCCGGTGATCGGGATCGGGCAGGCCGATAAACGGCAACTGGTTATCGGCAAAGTAGCGGGCGAAGGCGTCGCGGTCTTCTGGCCCGATCACGAAGATCTCAGCGTCGCGGGCCACAAACTGGTCATAGTCTTGGCGCAACTGCGCCATGTGCGCGCGGCAGAATGGTCATGTAAAGCCACGGTTGAAGACCAGGAAGACATGCTTGCGCCCGCGGAATGTGGACAGCGTGACAGTCTGGCCCCGGTAGTCTGTCAGCGTGAAATCCGGGGCGGGGGTGTCGATCGCCACTCGAGGCATGATCGGCTCCTTTGTTGAGCACTGTAAAAGATGTTGACTACCGTCCGGTCTGCGGCTCCGTCGGGCCGGAGTCTGGTTCCGCCGCGCCGTTGTTTCCGTTTCCTTCTGAGGAGCGGGGCAACTCTTCCGTTGGCGAGGAAGGAGGGGTAGGTGTACCACGGAAGATCGGTGTGCGAAAGCGCGGCGGTTTTGGCGGCGCGGGCGGAGTCTGCGCCTCCCAGGCCTGACGGAATTCGGTCAGCCATTCCAGTTCGGCCAGGGCCATGTGCAGGCCGTAGTCGAACAGCGCCAGGACATAAAGCGGGCGTTCCACCGGGTCGGCGGCCTGCTCCGCCCGCAGACGGTTGAGGTCAGCAATACGCGTCCGCAGGCGGGACTCGTAGGTGTCCAGCGCGTGACGCACCTGCTCCGGTCGCAGGAGGTGCAGGTTAGCCAGCCCCAGCAGGAAACCATCGCCGTGATCGTGGGGTGTGCTCAGGCGATCCGCGATAGCGGTTTGCAGCACACCGCGCCCGGCATCGGTCAGCGTGTAGCTGCGACGGGCCGGACCGCGCCCAACTGGCTCCAGACGGCTGGTTAACAGGCCCTCTTCCTCCAGCTTGTTGAGCAGGTAAAACACGGAAGAAAAGCCGATCGCTGCCCAGTCGCGCACACGGCGAGTTTCGATCAATTGCTGGATGTCGTAGTCGAGCCGGGGGCCTTCCGCTACCAGGCTCAGGAGGACCAGTTCAGCGTCGGTCATGCTGGCCATCCGTTCCACACCGCCATTCTGCTTTTAGTATACCCCGACCGGGCCGGGCATGGCTAATGGAACGCGACAGTAGGGGACACGACTGTTGCGACATGTAAAAAACAAGCGATAATTGAAGCCTGAGTTACAGCCATATAATGCACGCTCTAGAGGAGGTTGTAATGAGTGCAGCTAAAGGAACTCGACTTGCTGGAATACTTAGAAATCATGAAGCCGATCTTTTGGAAGATTGGCTAAAGGAACAACGTGCCGCCGGGATACTTCGCCCGGAGCTGCTCAGTGACGCCGAATTGCGCGCCCAGTCACGCGAATTTCTGGATGCCATACAACAGGCGGTCCAGGGAGGGAATATCACTGACATTACCGCACCTGCATGGAAAAACGTCCGCGACCTGTTGGGTAGGATTTCGAGCAGCAGGGCCTCGTTGGGCTTTTCGCCTTCTGAAACCGCCACCTTTATCCTGTCGTTGAAACAACCGTTGTTCTCACTCATGAGCCTGGAAATGGCCGGAGAGAATTTGCAGAACTTGCTGGACGAAATCCGGACAGTTACTGCCCTGCTAGACAAACTGGGGTTGTACACAACTGAAATTTTCATCGAGAGTCGGGAACAGATTATCGCTCACCAGCACGAGGATCTGATCGAACTCTCTACCCCGGTTATTCAAGTCTGGAAGGGTATTCTGGCTGTTCCGCTGGTGGGGACGCTTGACAGCGCACGTACCCAGATAGTTATGGAAAGCCTTCTTCAGGAGATCGTCAATACCAGTTCTGATATCGCCATCATTGATATCACTGGGGTTCCGACGGTTGACACGCTGGTAGCCCAGCATTTGCTCAAAACGGTGGCAGCCGCGCGCCTGATGGGAGCCGATTGTATCATCAGTGGGGTTCGGCCTCAGATTGCCCAAACCATTGTCCAACTTGGAGCTGAGTTTACAGGGATACGCACCAAGGCCACCCTGGCTGGAGCCTTGGCTCTGGCCCTCAAGGAACTAGGTCTCACCATCCAATGATCCAAGTTTGGATGCTTAGGAGCAAATTTTATTCGCAACCTGAGTTTCTGCTGTTCAACCGGTGGTTCAAATCGCGTTGAATGGCCAGAGGGCCATTCGCGCACGGAGAGTATTGGATGGATCGCATCCCAATTCTGAAGATGGGAGACTTACTTCTTGTCACGATTCAGTTTGAATTGCATGATCGTCTGGTAATGACCCTTCAGGATGATCTCATGCGTCTTATCGCGGAGACTGGCGCTCACGGGGTGTTGATCGACATTTCGGCGCTAGACTTGGTGGATTCCTTCACGGCTCGTGTGATCGCCAATAGTGCGGAAATGGCACGGATAATGGATGCGGAGACGGTGCTGGTTGGAATGCAACCCGCCGTGGCCATCACGTTGGTGGAGCTGGGGCTGTCGTTCCATGGAGTCCATACTGCGCTAAATGCTGAAAAAGGGGAACAACTTCTCAGAAAGATAAGAGGATCTCTAGCAGGAGAATCTTCTGATGACTCCGCTAGAGAATAAAAGGGTCCCAATTGCATCGGAAGAGGATATCGTGCATGCCCGGCGTATAGTGCGTACCTACGCACAGGAGCTTGGTATTGGTCTGACTAACCAGACAAAACTCGTGACGGCGGTCAGCGAACTGGCGCGTAATACTTACGTTCATGGGGGCGGCGGGACGATGCAAATTGAGCTCGTCTCTAATCCCAATAACCGGGGTATTCGGTTGGTATTTGAAGATCAAGGTCCAGGAATCCCAAACATCGATCTGGCTATGCAGGATGGTTACTCTACTGGAAACGGGTTGGGTCTGGGCCTGGGTGGCGCCAAGAGGCTGGTCCACGAGTTTGAGATCGTGTCTGTGGTAGGCCAGGGTACACGTGTGACGATTACTATGTGGGTGTGACAGGGCAACCATTCGGTAGATTAAAAGTGCTATATACAACCAGCAGTTTATCACAGGATATTGTTATACCAATTACCGACCATGCGCAGATCGGCGATGCGCGTCGTCGGTCGGTAAAACTTGCAGCCTCGCTTGGGTTTGATGAAGTCTTGGCGGGCAAGACGGCTATCGCTGTTACGGAACTTGCTTCCAATCTAGCCAAATACAGCCCAGGCGGCGTGTTGTTGTTGAAAGCCTTGAAACAAGGCGGGAGAAACGGCCTCGAAATTCGTTCGTTAGATAAAGGTCCGGGCATGAGTAACGTCTCCATGTGCCTGGAGGATGGCTATTCTACGTCCGGCAGCGCAGGGACCGGCTTGGGTGCAGTATCCCGGCTTGCTACCCAGTTTGATATTTACTCGATGCCGCAACTTGGCACCGCTATACTCGCCCGGCTATGGGGGGAACCACCAAGCAAGTATTCGGTGTTAACCCCATTGGAATTTGGGGCGGTGTGTCTGCCACTGTCGACCGAAACACACAATGGTGATGGTTGGGCAACCTGGCACACACTCGACTTAAGTCGGGTGCTGGTCGTCGACGGCCTGGGGCACGGCCCCCTGGCAGAAACAGCGGCTACTGAGACCATCCGAATCTTTCTTGCAAATCCAGACCTGACTCTCGCAAGGTTGGTTGAGACGCTTCATACAGGCCTGACTCATACCCGCGGGGTCTCCCTGGCGGTGGCAGAAATTGATTATGCCAGGCAAGTCATCCATTATGTGGGGGTGGGCAATATTTCAGGGGCTATTGTTTTTGCAGAGGGCCAGCGCGGGCTGGTTTCGCTATCCGGCACTGTTGGTCACACGATTCGAAAAGCGATAGAATTCACTTACCCTTATTCGCCAGGCGAGCTGTTGGTGTTGCATTCTGATGGAATAACCAGGCACTGGAACATAGGGCGTTACCCGGGGTTGTTCCATAGACATCCATCGTTGATTGCTGGACGGATCTATTACGATTACGCACGCGGTACTGACGACTTAACCATATGGGTTGGCCGCCTGCCCGCCAGGTAATTGGTGAGAGTCAACGATGAAAACCCAGATACCGATTTTTGTCATGAGTTTGCGTTTTGAGGAAGATATTGTCAAAGCGCGTTCGCTAGCCAGAACTATTGCGGGCCGGTTAGGTTTTGACACGCAAGATCAGGTGCGTATTGCGACTGCGGTATCGGAAATCGTGCGTGTCATATTTGGGGTCCTAAAGAGAGGCGAAGTAGCGTTTCTGTTAAAAAACCAGGGTTCTTCGCAAACGTTTCTCATTACTATCAACGACAAGAGCAATGGTCATTCCAACCTGCAGACCGTTTTTGCGGAACCTTTAGCCCCCGAAGTGAGCGCCGGCGTTACCAGTGCGCGGCGCCTAGTGGATCGGCTGACTGTTGAGTTCCCCCCCCGCGAAGGCACAGTTCTATCTCTGGAAAAAACTTTGACGGGGCCTTTTGTTACCCCGCCTCAAATAGCGAGTCTTGTCGCCGATCTGGCTCAGCGTACGCCGCAGACCGCGCTAGAAGAGATCAGGCAACAAAATGAGGAACTCACTAATATACTTGAGGACCTGCACCAGCGCCAGATCCAGCTGAGCCAGCTTAATCAAGAGTTAAGCGAAACCAATCAAGGCGTGATGGCATTGTATGCCGAGCTTGAGGAACAGGCCCAACAGTTACGCGCTGCAAACGCGCAAAAATCCCGCTATCTTTCAATCATGAGCCACGAAATCCGCACCCCCCTGAGCTCAATCGTGGCGTTAGCGCGTATCCTTCTCGATAGACTCGATGGTGACCTGACCAGTGAGCAGGAGCAGCAAGTCAGACTGATCCAGAGTTCTGCGCAAGAATTGCTGGACATGGTCGCGAACATCCTGGACCTGGCCAAGCTTGAGAAGGGAAAGCTTGAGATCAATCCCACAGTGTTTGAATTAAGCCAGCTTATTGGTGGTTTGCGTGGCATATTCAAGCCTTTGTTCACCAACCCGGACGTAGCGCTACTGTTTGACGAGCCAGTGGATTTCCCCATATTCTTCACTGATCAAAAAAAGGTTGCTCAGATTCTCAGGAACCTCATTTCCAATGCCCACAAATTTACTGAATCTGGGGAGGTACGAGTCTCAGTCAAACTGGATCAAACCGGCACACAGGCTATCTTTTCGGTCACCGATACGGGAATCGGTATTTCCGCTGAAGATCAGGAATTGCTGTTTCAAGAGTACACCCAACTACATACACACCTCCACAAACAGACTACAGGTACAGGGCTTGGCCTTTCCATATCAAAACAGCTGGCCGAATTATTGGGCGGTAGCCTGTCCGTGCAGTCTGTGGTCAAGAAGGGATCGACCTTCACCTTAACTATTCCGCTGGTCTATCCGAATGTTCTCCCACCAGCCTTGAATGATGCTGACTTGTCCCAGCCTAAGAACATGCGTCTTCCTTTGCTGGTGATTGAGGATGAAGCCGAAGATATTGAATATTATAAACGCATTTTCGATAACACAGAGTTCGAGGTTGTTGCCGTACAGTCGTTCAAACAGGCATGGCAGATATTGGCCTCAATACAACCAGTCGCAATTATCCTGGACCTCCTGATGCCGGAAGAGAGTGGGTTGGAATTTCTGGCTGAACTAAAGAGTAACGAAACCACCTGGGATATCCCTGTTGTTGTGGCAACTGTGTTTGAAGGAGGCAAAAAAGCCGCGGCTTTGTTGGGAGCGCAAGAATATGCTATTAAGCCCTTATCGAAGGAGTGGCTGCTAAAGAAGCTCCGCCAGATCGGAGTCAAGCAGACGATCCTGCTTATCGATAATGACGAAGTGGCGCGATACACCTTCAAGAAATCGGTGGGCAAATACTACACCATCGTCGAAGCAGCCGATGGCGCTGAGGGTTTGCAGCAGGCACGTGAACTCGTCCCGGAAGTCATCTTCCTTGACCTGGTGATGCCGGGCATGAGTGGCTTTGAAGTCCTGGATGCTTTGAAGTCTGATCAGAAGACACAGAACATCCCGGTAATTATTTATTCCTCAAAAGAATTAAATCCGGAAGAACATTATCAGTTGAGGGCTTCCGCAGAAGCGATCCTGTCGAAATCGGTTGTAAGTAGTGACACTCTGCTCGGCTTGATCCGCGGCTTACTTGCTAAGGGACAGACCTAACATGTGCCCACAAATGGCGAAGAAAGTTCTCATTGTAGATGATAACCCTCCAAGCCGGTATGCAGTGGGGCGAGTCCTGCGCCAGGGTGGATTTGAGACGATAGAAGCCGCCACAGGGGCGGAAGCACTGGCGGCTGCACGGACCAAGCCGGATTTAATTGTGCTTGATATCAATCTGCCAGACATCAATGGGTTTAACATATGCCAACAAATTCGAAGTGATCCGGAGATAATGCATACACCAATCTTGATGATCTCGGCCACTTACCTTGACAGCAACTCCCAGGTCACCGGCCTATCGAGTGGTGCGGACGGGTACCTGACTCATCCGGTTGAGCCGCCTGTCTTGCTTGCCTATGTAAATGCGCTACTCCGCACATCCCAGGCGGAAAAAAGCATGCGCGTGGCAGCGCAACAGTGGGAAAGCACGTTTGATGCGCTCTCAAATGGCATTTGCATAACTGACTCAACAGGCCGAGTACAACACTTTAACCGGGCATTACCGACCATCCTGGGTATGTTGCCAGAGGAGATTACTGGGAGGAACTGTCAAGAACTCTTGGGAGTGTCCATATTCGCCTCCCTGGATAATCCTGTGTCACAGGAAGAGTTGCTACGAGGGCGCTGGTTGCATATCACGACCAACCCCATTATGAACGAGACAGGGCAATTAGATGGCTTTGTTCATATACTTACTGATATCACTGAGCGCAAGCAGGCCGAGGAAAGCTTGCGCCGCTATAGTGAGCAGATCACCCATTTGTACGAGGTAGGCAAAAAGCTTGGTGAGACCCTCGACTTGCAGATGATCTGTGACACGGCATATGCCGCAATTGTGCAAATAATGCCATGCGATAGCCTGGCGATCTCCTCTTACACGCCCGCAGATAACCTGATCCGTTACGTGTACGCACAGCACAACGGCACACCGCTTGACGTGAGTTGTTTCCCACCCATTCCCCTTGAGCCAGACGGCCAGGAGATACAGAGCCTGGTCATCCAGTCAAAGGAGCCGCTATACCTGGCGGATTATCAGAGATATCGGCAAACCACGCAGAATTACTACGAGCAAGGTCTACTGAATACTCTTGAAAACCCCAAAGACAAAAGTTTACTACGCTCGGCGCTGATCGTGCCGCTAATGTATGAGGGTGAGGCAATCGGCGTAATACAAATTCTAAGCCACCAGTTGGATGCTTATTCGGAAGATTCTCTGCGCTACCTGAATGCATTGGCTCCTCAGGTGGCTGCGGCAATGTTTAACGCGCGACTGGTTGCAGAACTCGAGCAGCGGGTGATGGAGCGCACCGCCCAGCTTGCCCTTGCCAAAGAACGCACCGAAGCGATTCTGAACAGCAGCAAAGATATGATAATCCTGTGCCGCCCGGATGGCATGATTGAGCAGGTAAACCCGGCTTTTGAGGAGACTATTCAATATGCGGCAAGGGATGCTTTCGGGCAACCACTAATCGGGTTGATCCAGGGAAAGTATGTTGAGGAAGTGGAGCAAGCGTTCGCTGGAGTGATAGAAACCCGCCAGTCTCGGCGGCTGGAAACTGGCATCCAATATAAAAACCGGGTTCTCTTTGATGCCGATGTAGTGTTCTCGCCCATCATCGGGGGTGATGGTGTTGTGGGCGTTGTTTGCAGCATGCGGGACATCACTGAACGCAAGCAAATGGAGGCTAAACTGCGCCAGCTGCTTGAACACGAAATGGAGGTTAGCGAACTCAAGTCGCGTTATGTGTCGATGGCCGCTCACGATCTGCGTAATCCGTTGGCTGTGATCAAGGTAGGGTTAAGCCTGCTCGACCGTTATGCCGACCGGCTAACACCTGAGCAGAAGCGGGCCAAGTTCGACGAGATCAATAACCAGATCGATGTCATGGTAAAGTTGCTGGATAATATCCTGATCTTTGGGCGACTTGAATCGGGCCGGCTGGTTTTCAACCCTGCTTCGTTGGATGTAGTTGCCTTCTGCCAGGAGGTGATAGACAAGGTTCGGCTGGTGACTGCAGCAACTCACGCGATCGAATTTTCCAGCCAGGGGGATTGCCAGTCTGTCAATCTGGATGCCAATCTCCTGCGCAACATCCTGAGTAACCTGCTTTCAAACGCGATCAAATACTCCCCTGGGAAGCGCTCGGTCAAGCTTACGGTGGATTGCGGCCCGTCGCAGGTTGTCTTTCGGGTTCAGGATCAAGGCGTTGGCATTTCAGAAACCGACCAGGCTCGCCTGTTCGAACCTTTTTACCGTGGCCAGGACATCGGCGACATATCCGGAACCGGACTGGGACTGGCGATTGTCAAGCAGTCGGTTGATTTACATGGTGGCACGATTGTGTTTGAGAGCCAGAAAGGGCAAGGAACGGTCTTTACGGTTACTTTGCCAAATACTCCCCTTGACCACTGATCTACTTTCTTAAGCCCGTATGTAAGTTTAATCGGCAATCAACTCAGCAAACATGCGGCGGGGAACTAAACCAAGTCGCTGAACCACAAAAAAAACAGCAAAGTTATGCGCCAGGATTTTGCGCCACCAACGACTGGAGAGATGCCAAGCATCGCGCGCCCAGACGGTAGGGGAGGGGACATTCCAGATTGGGGGCAAAAAAGCGAAAAGCTGGCGGAACACTGAGGAGGGATGGGCAATTGGAAACAATACTCGCCCGGCTGGTCTGAGAATGCCCTGATCCCCCCCGTGTTGAGCAAATACTCGTGCTGCGTGTGGCTTGGCTTGAGCCACGACTTTGATAACTTCTGGGCTGCCGTGGCTTGATCCTGCCCCCAACCCGGAAAGCCCCGCGGCAGGCACGGCTCTCAGTCGGTTGCCGCCGAAGAGGCTGGCGCTTCCGCCGGGAGCGATACACGCCGGTAACGCGGGAGCTGTACATAGGCCGCCCCCGCCGCCAGCACAAACAGAACCGCCGTCACCATGAACGTAGAACGCATCCCCAGCGCTACTGAGAACAGCGACCCCACCAGTGGAGACACCGTCCGCGCCCCGGAAAGCACGGAATTGTCCAGCCCGTAGACTGCCCCTTCCTCGCCGGGCGGGGTGTACTGAGCCAGCAGGGCGCTCGGCGCGGAAACAATCCCCCCGGCGGCAAAGCCGGTCAGCGCCTGCAGAACAAGCAATTGCCAGGTGGCGGTGGCAAACGTTTGCGGTACATGGAGCACCGCCAGAACGGCCGCCGAGCCGATCAGGACGCTACGGTGCCCGTAACGATCGCCAACGCGCCCCAGCACGATTGCCCCCAGCGTGCCCGTCGCCGAGGCGACGCCGGTGATCAGGCCGGTCATGGCGCTGACCCCGCTCTCCCCCGGCATCAGCGAGGCGATGAACAGCGGCATGATCGGGGTGATCAGGTTGCGGGCGATGCCGGTCAGAAAGCGGGCGATGTACGTCGGGATAACGCCTCGCATCGACATCACATGCCGCCACTCCGTTACAAAGCCCATCCGATCCGGCCCAAAGCGGGCCTGTGGCTCGAACTGTTCCCGCACGCCAAAGAGCACCAGCAACCCGGCCAGCAGAAGCAACACAGCCGTCACCAGGAATGACACGCGGTAGCCAAAGGCGTCGGCCAGCAGCCCGCCGATCAGCGGGCCGAGGGAGATGCCGCTCCACAGCCCCACCTGCACCACCCCCATGGCGAAGCCGGTCTGCTCGCGGGGGGCCTCCGCGGCCACCAGCGCGTTGGCGGCGGCCACCGTACCGGTGACCAGGCCCTGCACGGCCCTCAGGATAATCAACTCCTCCGAGGAGCGGACAAAAGCCATCAGGCCCAGCACCACCGCCCCGCCCAGCGTGGCCCGGACGACCATCAGTTTGCGCCCGTGCCGGTCGGCCAGCGCTCCCCAGATCGGCGCGGCCAGCATCATTGTGAACGCCTGCGAGGAGATCACCAGCCCGGAAAGCACCTCAACGCTGGTGCCGGTGCTGCTCCCCAGTTCTTCAATATAGAGGGGCAAAAATGGGAAGATGGTGGAAAAGCCAACAGCGGAAAACAATTGCGCCAGGAAGACGATCAACAGCGTCTTTTGCCAGCGCTCAAGCCTGCGCAACCGCCTGATCACGTGCCAGTCTGCTCCTGTTGCCAGCCGAACATCTCCGCGCGCCGGGGGAACCTGGCCGCGGATTATACCGGATTCTGGCGGAGAGGGGCGCTGCCGAATCAGGGCACCCAGGCCGGATAGGCGCCGCCACCGGAGGAGATTTTGCGCGGCGCGCCGCCACTCGCGGCGATCAGGTAGATTTCCCCCGCGCCGCTTTCATCGCTGGTAAAGGCCAGCAGCCGCCCATCCGGACTCCAGGCGCCACCCCAGTCCTCGCCGGGGCCGTCATACACAGGGCGCTGGTTGCCACCGGCAGCATCCATCACCCACAGCGCAGCGCGATTCGGACCGTCCCGATGGAAAACAATCCAGCGACCATCGGGGCTGTAGGCCGGAGCGCGGTCATTGCCCTCGTTGTCGGCCAGGGTGATCGTCTCCCCGCTGCGCAGCTCCAGACGCTTGATCGCACCGGTCGCCAGGTTGCCATCCTGCCAGGCGCTATAGACCATATAACGCCCATCCGGCGAGGCGGAGGGATGATCCTCGTCCTCCTCGCTTTCGGTCAGGCGGGTCAGATCGCGGCCATCCAGGCTGATGCGGTAGAGGTTAAAGCGCCCGGCAAAGCTGGCATCAGAGGCAAAAAGGATGGCCCGCCCATCCGGCGTCCAGGCTGGAGAGCGATCCTCCACCGCATTATCGGTGATCTGCCGGGCGGCGGCTTCACAGGACTCGCTGGCATTATCGGCTTCCAGACAGGCGAGATCCACCACGAAAATCTCGCTATCGCCATCGCGGTCACTGACAAAGGCCACCTGCCGCCCATCCGGGGAGACAGCGGGGGTGGTATCCTGAGCATCGTTGCGGGTAAGCGGCTCTTCCAGGCCAGTAGTGAGATCGAGCAGAAAGAGGTCAGCAGCTTTGCCATCACGCGCCGCCGAGAATACGATCCGGCCTCCGCTGGCCGCCAGCGCTTCCAGCGGGTCGCCGGTCGGGGCGGCTTCCGCCGTCTGGGTCAGGGCAATGGCGGCAGGATGCAGCGGCCCCAGCGGCACCACGGTGACCTGCGCGCCGCCGCCAGTCGGCGTGATCAGCAGGGTTGGCGTGGCGGGGGTGCTCTCCGGTTCACCGAGCACAGAAGCGAGCACAAACAACGCGCCCAGGATGGCAAAGATGATCACACCGATCAGAATGCCCAGCAGGGCATTCAGCCAGGGCCGCGAGCGGTTTGCTCGCTCCCGCGCACGCGCCACGCGCAGGCTCCGCGGCGGGGTAGGCTGGTCGGTACGGACGGCGACTCCCTGGCGGATCGGCGCGGAAACATAGACTTCGTCGGCCTCCTGTAACCGTTTATGCGCTTCGGCCAGGTCAACCGGTTTGGTCTGAGCAGTGCTATCGGCGATCTCGGAGGCAGAGGCATGAATGGCCCGGCTGAGGGCGACGGCGAATTCGTGCGCCGTCTGATAGCGTTCAGCGCGATTCTTGGCCATGCCGCGCTGCAGGACATGGTCGATCGTCGGGGCCAGCAGCGGGTTGACCTCCCGCGCGGAGGGCACAGGCGCGGTGACGTGCATCACGGCGATGCCATAGGGCGTTTCTGATTCGTAAGGCCGCCGCCCGGCCAGCATCTCAAACGTGACCACGGCCAGTCCATAGACATCACTGCGGCCATCCAGACGCAGGCCCTGCGCCTGTTCCGGACTCATATAGGCTGGCGTGCCCACCACGCCTTCGGTTGTGATCTGGCTGCTGCCGGTCAGGTGAGCGATACCGAAGTCGGTCAGGTAGGCGTCGCCGGCTTCATCCAGCAGGATGTTGCTGGGCTTCAGGTCGCGGTGCAGGACGCCTTTACTATGAGCGTAATCCAGCCCGTCAGCGATCTGCAGCACAATACGCTCCACCAGCGCCGGGTCCAGCGGCCCCTGCACAAGCAGATCGTCCACGCTGCCGGAATCCATATAGCGCATGACGATAAATGGCAGTTCATCGATCTCGCCATAGTCATGCACCGGGACAATCGCCCGGTGCTCCAGCTTGGCGACGATGGACACTTCCCGTTCAAAGCGGGCGCGGAAAGTCTTGTCGTGAACGAACTGGCGCGGGAGTACCTTGAGGGCCACGATGCGGTTCATGGAAATCTGGCGGGCCTTGTAGACCACGGCCATCCCGCCCCGCCCGATCTCCTCCAGGATTTCGTAACCGCCGAAGTTGCGGCCCAGGAGCTGGTCAGCCATACACGCGGTTCGCTTTCGGTGCGCTGTGGACCTTCTGCTGGATTATAGCGACGAAAAGCTACCGGGAAAACAGCACCGGCAGGCTTTGCCAGCCTGCCGGTGATTCAGATGACTGGCAAAAAAAGAGGCAGGTCACAAAAGACGGGGGCCAAAGCCCCCTCTGTGCGTCTCCTGCCCTGCCAAAACCTGTGCTGTCGTCCCCTGCCCGCTCAGGCTCCTCGACCTCGCGGAGACTCCGCTGGCAGGCGTTTCCAGGTCCATAAATGCTCGCGGACCAGGCCCTCGGCGGCTTCTGCGGCTTCCATCGTGCGGAAGCTGCGGCGGGGCAGGCCCGGCACGCGCACCTCGACCCGGTGGATCGGATACAGGCTGATCAGACCGGGGTACGACCACGAGTCATGCTGTTCCAGATGCACCTCGTGGGTGTGGGTCAGAATCTCGGCTGTGTCCGGGTTGACGCGCAACTCCTCGCGCAGGCAACGCCGCACGGCGTCAACATACGTCTCCCCCGCCAGCATCTTCTCCGCCGGCGGGATGTTGCGGGCGCGGCGGCGGCCATCCTCCAGCACCTGCTCCTGTTCGATCAGGATGCGCCCGTCGTCGCGGCGGATGATCAACTGCACCACGCCAGCCAGCACGCGGCGCAGCGGTTCCATCTGCAGCTGGGTTTCGCCGGTAGCGATCTCTTCCCACAGGTTTTCCAGGGATTTCGCCTGGCCGGTGCCCCACCGCTCCAGGGTCACCCCCCCGGCTATCAGCGCCTGCCGCAGCGCCTCCAAAGACGCCATTGGACCGGCGTTGGGCCGGCCCGGATCAGCTTTGACCATCACAATACACCCCGTTTTTCCGTTATCACCTTGATTGCTAGTTAGCGTTGGTCAAGGCCAAGGCGATGAGCGAGGCCAAGACCTTCAGGGCAACACCAGCATTGGTACGAGCATGAAGGCGTTGCAGACCCATCTTCTCCAACTGGCTATTGACGTCTCGATCATCGAGCGGTGTTGACGGATCAGGCGGGCATCTTCCTGGCTGTTGCCGCGCATGTTGCGGCGATAGGTGGGGATCAGACGCACACCACCATAGCAGTAGGCGATCAGTTCGTCTTTCTGGCTGACATAGCCTTTGTCGGCGACCACTTGGCTGCCCTCCGGCAAGGCCGCCAACAACTCCTGAATCGGGACCAACTCATCACACGCCGCTGGCAACAGCTCAAAAACGACGGGTACACCCGCAGCATCGCAGACCAAGTGCAATTGCCAACCGAAATAGTGCTCCTGTTTAGCCGCACAGTACCCGGCATACGCCGCCCCCTGCACCTTGCGGCAGCGTTTGGCTCGCACGCGTTTGCAGATGGGGATGGGCAGCGTATCCACGATGAAGACCTTGCCCTTGGCCAACACTTCACCCATGATCCCGGCGACGTGCCACAGCCACTCCCTCAACGCGTGCAGCCGCCGGTTGAAGCGCGACACACTGAACGCACGCAGGTAGCCCAATTGGACCAGCAGATACAACGCACGTTCGTGATGATTTTGAAAGTACTTGGCCGCTACCACTGCCACTGTCAGGATTTCCGCTGCGCTCAGTTCCGCGCGCCCGTCGTCGCTATACCGCAGAGCGCACAACAGATCATCCAGCACGACATATACCGTTACAATGTAGGTGTCGTTCATGCTGCCTCCTCGTCCAGTGGTCGTTTCGCAACTACCATTCTAACGAGTGCAGCATGAACGTCTTCAACTAGCAATCAAGGTGTTATCCGAAATGTAATCCGAATGCTTACAATCTGTCAACCGGCCCGTGTGACGCCTGCAGGCTGCCTTGCCCGACAATCCTGTATACGCAGCCGGGGGCGCACAGGTCGCACACCCCCGGCTGTGCTGTCTGCACCGCTCAGACCACAATGCTGACCATGCCACGAGCGGGGACGTAAATCACCTTGTGGGGCGTCTTGCCCGCCAGATGACGCTGGGCGCCGGGGCTGGCCAGCGCGGCGGCCCTGGCTTCTTCCTCGCTGATGCTGGCCGGAACCTCGATCCGGTCGCGCACCTTGCCGTTGATCTGGACGATCAGGGTGATCGTCTGCTCAGCGGCAACGGCGGCGTCGTAAACCGGCCACGGCTGGTTATGCACGCTGAAGGGATACCCCGCCCGTGCCCACAGCTCTTCAGCAATATGCGGCGTGAAGGGAGCCATCAGCCGCAGGTAGATGTTGCGGGCCTCATCCCAGGCCGGGCTGTTGACCACCGGCGTGCGCCGCGCATCCTGCAGGGTATTCTTCAGGGCCATCAGGGCGGCGATAGCGGTGTTAAAACTGAACTCCTCCAGCCCGTCACTGACCTGCTTGATCGTCTGGTGTACCCTGCGGCGCAGGTCGGCAACCTGGGCCTCGTCCGGCGTGCCATCCACCTGCGGGGTATCGGCGAAGAGCGCCCACACGTCATTCAGCCAGCGCACCGGCCCCTGGATGCTCTGGCTATCCCACGGCCCGCCCTGATCCCAGCGGAAGGCGAACATCAGGTAAGCGCGGACGGTATCCGCCCCGAACTCAGCCACCAGGTCGTCAGGGTCGATCACATTGCCGCGGGACTTGCTCATCTTCTCGCGGTCTTCACCCAGGATCATGCCCTGGTTGAACAGGGCCAGCATCGGCTCGTCGAACAGCCCCGCCGGCTCCCGCCCGATCCGGCGCATCTCCGCCTCAGTCGGGGCGAAGATGCCGCAGTCGCGCATCGCCTTGGTGAAAAAGCGCGTGTACATCAGGTGCATGGTGGCGTGCTCGATGCCGCCGGTGTACTGGTCGACGGGCAACCAGTAGGCCGCTTCCGCCGGGTCGAACGGCCCCTCGCTATAGCGCGGACTCAGGTAGCGGTACTGGTACCACGAGGAGCACATGAAGGTGTCCATCGTGTCCGTCTCGCGTTCCGCCGGACCGCCGCACTGCGGACAGGTCGTGTTACGGAAGCCAGTGTGGAACTTCAGCGGCGATTCGCCGGTTGGCATGAACGCCACGTCTTCCGGCAGCAGGACGGGCAGGTCCTCCTCCGGCACGGGGACGGTGCCACATGCCGGGCAGTAGATGATCGGGATCGGCGCGCCCCAGTAGCGCTGGCGGCTGATCAGCCAGTCGCGCAGGCGGTAGTTGACCGCCTCGTGACCGATGCCTTTTTCCTCCAGCCAGTCGATCACGGCGCTGATGCCAGGGTTCTGGCGTCCCTTGTCCTCGGTCACCCTGGTGCCATTGAACGGCCCGCTGTTGACCATTACGCCTGCGCCGGGCGCGGCCTCGGTCATAGTCGCGCCGTCCAGCGTCGCGCCTTCCGGCTGGATCACCACCCGCACTTCGATGCCGTACTTGCGGGCAAACTCAAAGTCACGCTGGTCATGGGCCGGGACGGCCATGATCGCGCCGCTGCCGTAGGTGATCAGCACGTAATCGGCCACCCAGATCGGGATACGCTCACCGTTGACCGGGTTGATAGCATACCCGCCGGTGAAGACACCGGTCTTTTCCTTGCCTTCGGCGGTGCGATCAATCTCGGACTTACGAGCGGCTTCCTGCCGGTAAGCTTCCACGGCGGCACGCTGGGCAGCGGAAGTCACCTTGTCCACCAGTGGATGCTCCGGCGCCAGGACCATGAAGGTTGCACCCCACAGCGTATCCGGACGGGTGGTGAAGACCTCGATCGGGTCGCCTGCCTCCGTATGGAAGGTCACCTGCGCGCCTTCGCTGCGACCGATCCAGTTCTCCTGCATGACTCTGACTCGCTCCGGCCAGCGGATCTTGCTGTGATCCAGCAGTTCTTCCGCATACTGCGTCGTGCGGAAGAACCACTGGGTCAGGTTCTTTTTGATCACAGGCGTGCCGCAACGTTCGCAGTGGCGGTCTTCCCCCCAGACCTGCTCACGGGCCAGGGTGGTGTTACATTTCGGGCAGAAGTCCACCGCAGCTTCGGCGCGGTAGGCCAGGCCGTGCTTGTAGAACTGCAGGAAGAACCACTGCGTCCAGCGATAGTATTCCGGGTCGCTGGAGATGGCTTCCCGCTCCCAGTCGAACATGGCGCCCATGCTACGCAGCTGGCGGCGCATGTTCTCGATATTGGCGTACGTCCAGGTCTTGGGATGGATGCCGCGCTTGATCGCCGCGTTTTCCGCGGGTAGGCCGAACGCATCGAATCCCATCGGGAACAGGACGTTGTAGCCCTTCATCTTCATGTAGCGCGCCCGCGCGTCGGAAGGCGCCATGGCATACCAGTGGCCGATATGCAGGTCGCCGGACGGATAGGGCAGCATGGTCAGGGCGTAATGCTTGGGCCGGGTCAGGTCGACCGTCTGGCGGTACAGGCCGCTTTCGGCCCAGCGCTGCTGCCAGCGCTTTTCAATTTCCCCTGGGTTGTATTTGTCAGTCATCGCTTTCTGGCACTCCTTCGGTCAATGCCTCAAGCAGGAAGATAGGATGATCCAGTTCAGGCCCGGCGCCGGGCGTCAGGCTGGTGGAGGGCGAGAAGGCAGGACGGCAACGGACACAGTCCTGACAAAGGATGATCACACATTCGTCTACCCTCCCTGTTAGCCCGCGTGATGGTACATCAGGCGGGGCCACGTACACAAAAAAGTCGGTAAGCGCCTGGCGGGCTTACCGACCGGAAATCCCTGCGGATTGCTGCGCTAGCGGCGACGATCCTGCCGCACACGCACCGGCACCGGCACAGGCACGGGGCGAGGCTGGGGGAGAAAAAGGCGGTCAAGCTCGGCCAACAGCTCACGAATCCGCTCAATAATTGACTTCCTGGTTTGACCTGCCATAGCACCCACTCCCTTTCTCACCCTGGGCAGCTGGTACACGCGCAGCACCTTCACCTACCATACCAAAAATCAGATGATTTCTATCACCATATCACGATCCGGTCAGGTGCGCCAGCCGCCACTATCCACCTGTTTTTTGTCCGTTAAGCCTACCTCCCTGGCATTGGAATCCCATTAGTTTTCCTTTAGAGCTGCATAAAAACCGGAAACGCCTTCCTCCCCTTGTAGGGACGAAGGCGTTTCTCTCCGCGGTACCACCCTGCTTGATGGCGCGCGTGGGTGTGGACCTGAAGGGGCTCGAACCCTTGGCCTCCACAATGCCATTGTGGCGCTCTCCCAGCTGAGCTACAGGCCCGTGAATGTGTGCCATCCACTCTGTGCTATAACGGGCGTTCCCGGCGACGCTTACCGGATTTTCAGCGCCGCGGCTCCCGGGCGAGTTCGGCCTTGTGGCATTCGCTGCGGATGCCCGGCCAGGCTTGCACTCTCCCTGGCTCGCTACAGCGATGGCTTACTACTCCCGTTCGCAGCCTGTACATATTGGATTGGCTGATTGTGTTCGCATTGTAATCATCCCTGCGGCGATTGTCAAGATTTTTCCCGCCGGGCAGACCGGGGCGCTGGCTGTGGAGCAGCCCGTTGTCAGCCCACTATCAGCTTGCTGACGGGAAGTCCGTCCACCCCGTGCTATAATGACCCTGGTCAGCGGGGATGCGCAGCCCGGAACCAAAAGCCCCCTGCTGCGTATTGCTGATCAGTGCAGGATATCCTCAGCAACCGGGCAAGCCCCTCTGCAGGGGCGAACCGATGAGGAGATGCCGGGCAGAATCCGCCGGAGGAAATTAAGGAGAAAGGTTCAGGGATGGGTATCAGCAACATTCTTGGTTTTGTTGCCCTGGCAGGCTGGGTAGCGATGATCGCTGGCATCGGCCTGGCCGTCGCTTCGGCGTCGCAGCGGCGCTCCACGCGCACCGGCGTCTGGCTGGCGATCATCGGCGTGGTGGTTGGGGTCGTCTTCAGCGTCTTCAGCCAGGGCGTGATCATCGTCCAGCCGCAAGAAGTCGCCGTCGTCTTTGACACGCTGCGCGGCGAACTGCTGGAACCGCGCGGCCCCGGCGTCCACATCATCATCCCGGTGGTGCAGGAGGCAACCTATTACTCGGTTGCCCAGCGGGAGTACACCATGTCACGGGTGGCTGGCCAGGGCGATGATGCGGTGGTAGCCCGCACGTCCGACGGCCAGGAAGTCCGCATCGACGCCACCATCATCTACTCGATCGACCCGGCCAACGCCAATCTGGTCCATCAGCGCTGGCAGAACCGCTTCCAGAACGAGCTGGTGCGCCCGACTGTGCGCGGGGTCATCCGGGATGAAATCTCCCGCTATGGCGTTGAGCAGGTCTACAGCACCGAGCGCGAGGCGCTCCGTGCCGGCATCCGCGAAGTTTTGGAAAGTCGCTTTGCTGAAGAAGGTTTGCTGGTCACCGACTTTCTGATCCGCGATATCCAGTTCAGTGAGGAATACGCCCGCTCGGTAGAACAGAAACAGATCGCCGAGCAGGATCGCCTGCGCGCCCTGCAGGAAGCCGATCGGTTGCGCGTCCAGGCGCAGGGCCAGCGTGATGCCGCCGTCTACCAGGCGGAAGGGCAACGCCTGTCCGCCATCGAACGGGCCAACGGCGAGGCGGAAGCCATCCGCATCCGCGCTCAGGCTGAAGCTGAAGCGCTGCGCCTGATCAACGAGCAGATCAGCCAGAACCCGGCCCTGATCCAGTGGCGCTACATCGAGACCCTCAGCGACAATGTGGGCCTGATCATCGTGCCCAGCAACACCCCCTTCCTCTTTGATCTGGCCAGCCTGCTGGAACAAACTGGCCTGAGCCTGCCGGGCACGTCCGCTGAAACTGAACCAGCCCCGACGGTGGAAGCGCCGGCTGCCGAAACCGGCGACTGAGACCGCGCCGGATCACCGCCTGTAGCGCCGGGCCTTGGCTTGAGGCCCGGCGTTTCTTTTGTACTGGCAGCCACATATTAGAGTATGATAAAACCCATCATAACAAAATTGACAAGGATCGGCTTAAGGTTTAGAATGTGACCGGATGCGCTTACCACGATAGCGCAGGGATAAGTGACAGTCATGACCACGTACAAGGATTATTACAGCGTGCTCGGCGTCAGCCGGGACGCCACCCAGAAAGATATCAAGCGAGCCTACCGCAAGCTGGCGCGCCAGTACCACCCGGATGTCAACCCCGGGGATAAGAAGGCTGAGGAACGTTTCAAGGAGATCAACGAGGCCTACGAAGTCCTCAGCGACGAAGAGAAGCGCCGCCAGTACGACCAGCTGGGCGCCCAGTACCAGCAGTGGCAGCGCATGGGCGGCCAGGGCAATGTGCCCTGGGAAGACCTCATACGCCAGGCCGGTGGCGGCAGCATTCATTATGAATTTGACGGCGCGGAAAGCTTCTTCGACATCCTCAACAGCTTCTTTGGCGGCGGGCTGGGGGGCCGCACGGGGCAGCAGAGCCGCGCTCGCGGGACGGCCCAGGGGGCCATGATGAAAGGTCGGGACATCGAACAGGAAATCACCATCAGCCTGGAAGAGGCGTATCATGGCACCCGCCGCGACTTCAACCGCGCCGGACGGCGGCTGAGCGTGAACATCCCGCCGGGGGCACGGACGGGCACGCGGGTGCGCGTCAGCGGCAAGGGCGAATCCGGCTACAATGGCGGCCCGCCTGGTGACCTGTACCTGGTGGTCAACGTCCAGGAACATCCGACCTTCAAGCGCGACGGCGATGACCTGCTGGTGGAACTGCCGGTCGACCTGTATACAGCTGTCCTGGGCGGCGAAGTGGAAGTGCCCACCCTGGGCGGCAAAGTGCGCCTGAAGGTGCCGCCCGGTACGCAGTCCGGCCAGAAGTTCCGCCTGGCCGGGCGGGGGATGCCCCGGCTTGGGGCCAGCCGCGAGCATGGCGACCTGTACGTGCGCATCCTCGTTCAGGTGCCGCGCAGCCTGACCCGTGAGGAGCAGGAGCTGTTTGAGCGACTGGCCGCCATGCGCGGCTCCTAGCCGGATAGACTGCCGTTGACGATGGGCCAGGTGAGACAGGAGCGAGACGGATGAGCAAACGGATGCAGGCGCTGGCCATCGGCGCGGTGGTGCTGCTGTGGGCTACCGCCGGCCTGGCGCTGGTCAACCGCGCCAGGACTGAGACAGGCGCAGCCGCCCCAAAGGCGATCGCCCACCATGACGGGCTGCCCGCTGTTGCCGGGGCTGCCGGTCTGGGACCCACGCCCAGCCCCCTGCCCCCGGATTTCGTGCAGGCCGTTGATGCCGAGTATCTGCTGATCAGCAATATCTACGACCGCGTATCGCCGTCGGTGGTCAATATCAACGTGGCGGTCGCCGTAGAGAACGCCAGTGCAGTGCCATCCGGTAGCGGGTCGGGGTTTATCTATGACCGCCAGGGGCATATCGTCACCAATTCGCATGTCGTGAACGGCGCTTCGGAGATCGAGGTGATCTTCCGTGATGGCTATGTCGCCAACGCCGAACTGGTCGGCATCGACGATTTCAGCGATCTGGCCGTGATCCGCGTGCAGGTGGACGAAAGCCGCCTGCTGCCGGTGATGATGGGCGATTCCGACACCCTCTATGTCGGCCAGCGGGTGATCGCCATCGGCAACCCGTTCGGGCTGGAAAGCTCGCTGACCTACGGCGTGATCAGCGCGCTGGGCCGCACGCTGCCTTCCGCCCAGCTGCTTGACCCCACCCGCCAGCCGTTCAACAACCCGTCGATCATCCAGATCGACGCGGAGATCAACCCCGGCAATTCCGGCGGGCCGCTGCTGGATTCCTACGGTACCGTGATCGGCGTCAACACGGCGATCCGCACGGAAACCGGCCAGTTCCAGGGAGTCGGCTTTGCGGTGCCCGCCAGCACTGTGCAGCGCGTAGTCCCGGAGTTGATTGAGCGCGGGCGGGTGGCTTATTCCTGGCTGGGGATTTCCAGCCTGGCGGTGGAGGGCGGCTTTGGCCTGGCCGGGCTGGCGGAGCCGCTGGGCCTGCCGGTGACCTCCGGCGTGCTATTGCAGACGGTCACGCCCGATTCGCCCGCCGACCGCGCCGGTCTGCGCGGCGGAACCAACAACGGTACGATGGTGCGCGGGCGGGAGATCTACGTCGGCGGCGACATCATCGTGGCCATCAACGGCCAGTACGTGGACGACATGGACGATCTCGTCAGCTATCTGGTGGTTAATACCCGGCCCGGCGACGAGGTGACCCTGACCGTGATCCGCAATGGCAACACCCTGGAAGTCCCGGTGGTGCTGGGGGAGCGCCCGGAATAGCGCCGTGGCGCTTCGGTGTGTTGGCTGTAGCTGTAGGAAGAGTAGCGATGCCTGAACAATCCGATCTGGATGAGCCTCGCTATACGATCAGTGTAGTGGCGCGGCTGGTGGCGCTGCACCCGCAGACCTTGCGCAATTATGAGGAATGCGGGCTGGTCGTGCCCCACCGCTCGCCCGGCAACTTCCGCCTCTATACCGAGCGCGATGTCCAGCGTCTGCACAAGATCGTCCGCCTGACCAACGATCTGGGCGTCAACCTGGCCGGTGTGGAGATCATCCTCAACCTGACTGAACGGCTGGAACAACTCCAGGCGGAGATGGACGACCTGCAGGCGCGTCTGGCCGCGCTGGACAACCGCGACGATTCATTGGCCTGAGGCTGACCGGGCTGCTGCCTGTGGGCCGGTCAGCCGGCGGGGGAGGGAAAGCCATGCAGCAGCGCACATACCCGGACGTTCTGGGCACGATCACCGGCGGGGCACGCCGGGAGCTGCCGACGCTCCAGTGCGCGCTGGGAGTCTTCCCCGCCGGAGCGACCATCGGCCAACCTTTTGAGGTGGTGGTGATTCTGCAGAGCGTAATCGCCCGTCCTCAGGATGTCGTCCTGGTCCTGCGCCTGCCGCGCCGTGATGCGCAGGGCAGTACACTCAGCTTCGCCGTGCCACACCCGGAACTGAAGGTGCAGCTGAGCGGCGGCGAAGTTGGTATTGTCCACCTGCCGGTGATTCCCCGGCCACCAACACCCCCGGCGCGGGGTTACCCGCTGATCCTCAGGGTGTTTGCCGCGGAAGGCGGCCCAACCTGGCGGGTGCGCCTGCCGGGCGCCGGTTCGCCGCCGGACGCGCTGGCGATCTCGCCCTTCCGCCTGGAGGTACTGCGTGAGATCGCCTTCAGCGGCGATGGCGAGCGTAACCAGCTTCATGGCCGCTTCGATGTCATCCCCGGCCATGTCCGGTCAGCCCCCGCTTACCCCGCCCCCAAGTATCAGGTGCTGTGGAAGGTCAACGACATTGCGGTGTAGAGAGGGAGATTGCCTGTCAGGCATCGTCCCGCCCTCTGGCCGCCTCACAACCCTTAAGTTTTCCGCGCTCTTCTATTGAAATCTAGATTACAATGAATGCGTGATTTCATTCGTTATTTGCGGTACAATAAATACTGGTATATTCTGCCCAAATGGGATTTTGCTGGTCAATGTCCGACAAAACAGACACTACATCCCGTATCACCGTCGAGGAAGTTCGCAAGCTGGCCCTGCCCATCGGCACGACCATCCTGAGCGGCCAGGAGGCCCTCGACCGTGTCGTGACCTGGACCGCGCTGATCTACCCTCAGGAGATCGGCCCTAAACCCCTCAACCGGGGCGAGCTGGTCATCCTCGCACCGCTGGAACGCAACCTGTCCATCCCGAACCGGGATGCGCTGGTGGTGCGCCAGGCCGTCGAAGCGGGGGCCGCTGCCGTCGTCCTGGCGGAACACCCCTCTACGCTAGCCCTGGAGGAAGCCAGAGGGGGTAACCTGCCGCTGTTGCTGCTGCCTGTCGGCGCCAGCGTCCGTGAGGTTGAGCGCACCGTGATCACGCTGCTGCTCGACCGCCAGGCCCAGATCGAGCGTCGTGGCCAGCAGGTTTACCGCCAGCTGACCCAGATTTCGTCACAGAATCGCGGGATGGCGGAACTGGTCAGCGCCATGGCCGATCTGACCAACAAATCCGTCATTGTCCACGACAAGCGCCTGCGAATCGTTCAGCAGGTTGGCCAACCGGTCATCAGCAGCGATGACTGGGAGTACGTCAAGGCCTTTACCGGGCAGATCGCCACTCTGCCGGATAAGCTGCGCAACCGCCACCAGCTCGTCAACCTTGATCAGATGGTGCTGGAACAGGACTTGCAGCGCAGCGGCCTCAAGCGTCTGGTCTCGCCGATCATCAACCAGGCTATCGGCCGCGGCTACCTGTCGATCATCACCACCGGCGACTTCGACGAGGTTGATTACCTGATCGCTCAGTATGGTGCGGAGGCCTGCGCGTTAGAAATGGCCAAGGCCAAAGCCATCAGCGAGACGGAAAAACGCCTGCGCGGTACCTTCCTGGACCGTTTGCTGATCGGCGACATCAGCCAGCAGGAAGCGATCCGCCAGGGCGAGCGCTTCAACCACAACATGGCCCTGCCTCATATGGCCCTGGTGCTGGCCTGGCAGGGGACAGAGACGCCCTCCCTGCGGCGGCTGGAGACGCTGATCAACGGCGTGGTCTCCAGCCAACGGGAAGATGCCCTGGTCTGGCAACGCGACGATCATGTGGTGATCTTCTACGCCACCGACGCCGAAAACCCGATCGACTCCTCGCTGGCTCTGGCGGAAGCCATCCGCCAGGAAGCGCGGCGACAGCAGCCACAGCACCGCGTGGCCATCGGCATTGGCCAGAAGGCCATACACGTCAACCAGTGGCGGGAAAGCTACCAGGATGCTCAGCAGGCCGTCGACCTGGCCCGCCGCCTGGAAACTGACGAGCCGCTGTACATCGGCGACCTGGGCGTCTACCAGTTCATCCTGCGCCTGGAAGACCGGGAGACGCTGCTGGCCTTCGCCAACCACATGCTCGGCCCGCTGCTGGACTACGACGAGCGCAACCGTGCCGACCTGATCAAGACGCTGGAGGCGTTCTTCGCCTGCCACGGCAACCTGAGCCGCACCGCCGAGATGCTGATCGTCCACCGCAACACGCTGCTCTACCGGATGAACCGCATCAGCGAGATCGCGGACATGGATCTCAACCGCCCGGAGACCCGCCTGGGCGTCCACCTGGCGCTGGTCATCCGCCAGTTGCTGCTCAAGAGTTGATACCAGGTTCAAGCTACCGATAAAAAACGGGATGCTCCCGGCAGAGCATCCCGTTTTTGTATCCTGAAGCCATGCATACGCCGTCACCCGGCGTAAAGATCGGCCCGTGTCAGCGGCAGGCGGGCCGGGCCACGCCGGCTGCGGGAGAGCAACAACTGGTAAACGTTGGTGCTGCCAGCTTCAAAGCCGACCGCCGCCGCGGCCATATAAAACCGCCACACCCGGAACGTGCGCTCGTCTGTCAGGGCGACCGCCTCCGCCCGGCGCGCCTCCAGGTTACGTACCCAGCGCCGCAACGTCAGCGCGTAGTGTTCCCGCAGGCTTTCCAGGTCGCGCGGCTCAAAGCCGGCCCTCTCAGCAACCTGGATGGCCTCGCCGATGGGGACCAGTTCGCCATCGGGGAATACGTAGCGCTGGGTGAACTGCCCTGCCTGGAAGAGCCGACGGGCCAGCCAGCCCGGCTCGTCATACTGGGCGGCAATGCCGTGATTGAGGAACAGCCCACCCGGTCGCAGGGCGTTATATGCCGCGCGGAAGTAGTCATCCAGTCGGGCACGCCCGACATGCTCGAACATTCCCACGCTGACGATCTTGTCGTAGGGTTGGGCCGGGTCCAGGTCGCGGTAGTCACAGATCTCAACGCGCGCCCGGTCAGCCACGCCCGCCCGCGTGATCCACTCCCGCGCGTAGGCTACCTGTGGCTCGCTCAGGTTAATCCCGGTGGCATCGACGCCATAGTGCTGCGCGGCGTAGACCACCAACCCGCCCCAGCCACAGCCGATGTCCAGCAGGCGCTCACCGGGCTGCAGGCGCAACTTGCGGCAGATATGCTCAAATTTGGCTGTCTGCGCCGCATCCAGATCGTCGGTCTCGCTCCTGAAGTAGGCGCAGGAATAAGCCATCGTCTGCCCCAGAAAGAGAGCATAGAACTCATTGCCGACATCGTAATGGTAGGTCACGGCGGCTCGGTCACGGCTGCGGGAATGGCGTATGCCGCGCAGACGAGCCGCCTGCCGTCCCTCAGTGTATTCCTGCGGCGGCATCGTAGCTGGCAGGCTAAGGGCCAGGCGGGCCAGCGCTAGCCAGTCACGGGCGGCGAAGCCCTGCACCCGCACGGCCAGCCCCAGCGCGGCGATGACATCGCCCTCCAGCTCGTAGTCTCCGCGCAGATAGGCTTCCGCCAGCGTCAACTCCCCCGGTGGCATGAACATCCGCCGCAGCGCGCCGGGATGGGTCAGCACGATCGTGAAGCGCGCCGGCTGCCCCGGCCCCGGCGGTAAGACGCTACCATCCCACAGCCGTACGGCAAAGTCGCGCTCTTCCTCGGTCATCACAATATCGAAGGCGCGGCGCACCGCAGCTTCCGCACCCCCAACGCGGATCTCCTCCCGGGCCTGTGAGCTATCCGAACGGGTAGCCATAGCCCTTCTCCTCCTTCTCCTCTCCTCGCCTGAGGTTGTGATCGGGCGATCACAGACAGGCGGCTGGCGGGCGCAAGCCTGCCTGAGCCGCCTGATTCCATTATATGAGGATAGAGAAAGGTTGTTGCGCCCGCGCTGTTACTGCTCGATGCAGGTCAGCTGGTGCACCCAGACCTTGGTCATGGCCAGCGCCCACTTGTTACGGAATTCCAGGGCCACCGTCACACGGGCATCCTGGGGAGCAGTCCAGCGCCAGGTATAGCGGTGTGGCCGGTTCGGGGGCAGGTCGAAGGTGGTGGTGCCCAGCGTCTCGCCGTCCCGCCAGTCATCGGCAGCCAGTACGTCACCCGCCTGCGACCGCACCACCCAGCGCCATTCCAGGTTAGCCATCCAATCCCCGGCCTGCGCCGCACTCATGAAGACCTCGGAGCCATCAGCCAGGCGTGTTTTGACCAGGGGGTGGAAAACAGCCGCCAGTTCATAGGTGTACCCGGCCCGGAGATCGACATCGCTCTGCTGGAAAGCCCACTCGAACGTGCGCCAGGAACCGCCCATCTCCACAGCCGTGTTGCCGTAGGCGGGGTTGAGATAGCGGTCATAGCCCTCAAAGCTGTTCTCCGGGCGCTTGGGTTCACAGCGCACCGCCTGGGTCTCCCCACCGGGGCGGGAGACACCCACACGGTCAACCAGTTTCCATTCCGCCGGGCCAACCTGCCATTCGCCGTAGACCACTGACTCGCCGGTCAGATCGGGGTTACGGAGGATCTGGCCGCGGCTCGGCGGGCGCGGCGGGATCACCGCTACTGGCGGCGGAGAGAGCGGGATGTCTGGCAGTGGCGCCGGCTCCTCTACGGCGGTGGGAGGCGCGCCTTCCACCATGACCGTCACCCGGTCGCCAAATAGTTCGTGCAACCTGGCGATCAGCGCTGTTACTTCAGCGTCGCTGGCCTCGATCGTGATCGTGATCCGCATGTGTCGCCCCTCCTGGCGCACGCTGACAGGTGCGCCTCAGCCGGTGACCGGCCGTCTGGAAACAAAAAGGCTGCGCCCCTTAGAGACAACGGGACACAGCCGGAAGATACTACGCCAAGAGGCTCCTTAACGGTTGGCAAAACGATACCCGATCCCGCGGGAGGTCAGGATGTACTGGGGATGTTCGGGGTCCTGTTCGATCTTCTGGCGCAGATAGTGGATGTACAGTTTCAGGCTATCGGTAGCGTCGGCGTATTCGGCTCCCCACGCCTGGGTTACCAGTTCCTGCCGGGTGATCACCCGCCCGGCTTCGCGCACCAACACGCCGAGCAGATTGAACTCCTTGGGCGTCAGATGAACCGGGCGGCCCCGCACGCGCACCTCGCGATTGAGAAAATTGATGCGGAAGTTGCCGCCATCAAAAACCAGTTCCTCAGCAATGGCAGGGGTGGGGGTGCGCCGCAGGTGGGCGCGGATGCGGGCGACCAGCTCCTCATTGTCGTAGGGCTTGATGATATAGTCGTCCGCTCCCATCTCCAGCCCTTTGACCACATCGCGGATCTCGCCCCGCGCCGTGAGGAAGATGATCGGCACATCGGAGAGTTCCCGCAGGCGGCGGCAGACCTCCCAGCCATCCATTTCCGGCATCATGATATCCAGCAACACCAGGTCGGGATGGGTACGGTAGGCCTTGCGGAGACCGTCCTCGGCGCGGTAGGCCCTGATGACTTCGTAACCCCGCCGCTCCAGCAGGATCGCGATCAGCTGCACCGTGGTCTCTTCATCATCAATCACCAGAATTTTTTCGGCCATGGAGCAGCGCCTCTTTCCGGGGAAGGGTCGCCTTAAGATTCAACCCATTGCCAAGACAAATCCAACGGGTTTCTAACCAAATGTAGCATGAGGCACTGAGCGATGCAAGACAACAAGGGGAAGAACAAACGATCGGGAGACAAGGGACTGAGCAGCAGTCCACTTATCTCTTGTCTCCCACTGTTAGCTCCTGTTCGAAAACCGCCCGTAGTTCTTCGGCCAGCTTCAGCCAGGAGTACTTCTGCTCGGCCAGCGTCCGGGCGTAAGCGCCCATAGCCTCGATCTTCTCCGGGGACGACAGCACCTCAACAATCGCTTGCGCCAACGACTGCGGATTGCCAGCCTCAACCAGTAGACCGCTCCTGCCCTCTTCTACGATGTCGGGCAGACCGCCAACACGTGTCGCCACTACCGGCTTGCTGCAGGCATAAGCGATCTGTAACACCCCACTCTGGGTGATCGCCCGATAGGGCAAAACCACCACATCGCTGATATTCATCAACGTGGCGACCCACTCGTTAGGCACGTAGTCCAGATACCAGGCGGTATGCGGGGCAATGCCCAGTTCATCAGCCAGCGCGCACAGGGCTTCCGGATCGACATCTTTGGCCGGGAAACCGGCAACGATCAATTTCGCGCCGGTTTGCTGCTGCACTGCCGGGAACGCGCGGAGTAAATCCTCCAGGCCCTTGTACTTGGTGATCGTCCCAAAGAACAGGACAACCGGCCGACCTCGTTCCACACCAAACTGCTGCCGCATTTCATCGGGTGTCAGCGCCTGTTCCACTTCCAGCATCAACTCGCTAGTGGGGAGGAAGATGCGGTGTACGCGGGTCGGGTCGATACGGTACAACTCCAGAAACTGCACATAGTTGCTCTGATCGTGGACAAAAAGGGCGTCAAACTGCTCATAGATCCGTTGGAATGCAGCGAGCTGCTCACGGGTGGCCACGATCCGGTCGGCGGCGCGGCTGGTATCATAGGGCTGTACATCGTGAACAATATCAGCCAGCAAGAAGCCAGATCGCCTAAGCATTCTGAGAAAATATTTCTCGAAGCCGAAACGCATCTCGCCAAACAACACAACGTCCGGTTTTTCGCGCTGCAGGAAGTGCACCAGTCGCAGCCATTCCAGCACGTAGCGGACGCCACGCCAGCCCCGGCGCAGTTTGCGCACGAGCGGATTGCCTGCCTTCTTGCCCCGCGGATCCCACAGTTTCAACAGTTCAACGACACGAAACTCGTGCTTGAGATCGCGCAGTTCATAATTGGTTGAAGTAACCAGCGTCGTATCCACCCCTAGACGCTGCATGGCACGGCATAGATGGAAGGCATAGTGGATCAGACCACCTTTGGCGGAAGCCTCAACCATGTAGAAGCGCATTGCATCTAGGCTCCTCTCCCAAACTTGTGAAGTACTCGCCGATCGCTCTTAACCTCGCCGCCCCGCCAGCACCCGCTCATACAGCCCAGCTGTCTGACGGGCCTGCTCTTCCAGGGAAAACAGGCCCAACACCCGTTGACGGGCCTGTGCCCCCAGCCGCGCCGCCAGATCGCGATCGTGCAGCAGCTGGGCCAGGCGGGCTGCGATCTGCGCCGCGTCACCAGCCGGGACGAGATAGCCGGTCTCGCCATCAACCACGATCTCCGCTGAGCCACCCACGTCTGTTGCCACCACGGGACACGCGCTGGCGCCCGCCTCGATCAGGACGGTCGGCAGGGCCTCACTCCACGACGACTGGACAACCGCATCGCAGGCGGCCAGCAAATCCGGTACGTCGGTACGTTCACCCATAAACTCGACCACATCGCGGTAAGGCTCGGCCTCAGCTCTGATCTGCGCGGCCATCTTGCCATCGCCCACCAGTTTGATCTGCACATCAGGGACAGCCGCCCGTAATGCCGGGATGGCCTGAAAGAGCACATCGTGCCCCTTACGCTCCCGCAGGGCGGCGATCAGCAGGACAACCGGCGCATCACCCCAGCCCAGGGCGACCCGCAGCGCAGCCCGGTCGCGTTCCGCCAGGAAAGGTTCCATGTCCAGGCCGTTGTAGATCGTCTCAATACGCGCCAGTGGCACGTTTGCCCGCCGGGCAAAGTCCTGGCGCACGGCTTCCGACACAGCCACGATCCGGTCGAAACCATGGCGCGCCGCTACCAGCACCGCCCGTGCCCGGATCCACTTCTTGAGGTTGGGTGCCAACTCCACCAGGACATGGCGAGTCATCACCGTTGGGATGCCCAGCCGCCAGTGCGCCGCCGCCGCAAACAGGATCGTGTCCTGATCCTGGGCGTGAATCAGATCGAACTGCTGCACCCGGATTAACTCGACAAAGCGGCTCCATGCGGCCCGATCCAGCAGGCGGCGCGCGCCAAGGTCGTGACGCGGCAGGCCAGTGCGGGCGAACTCCTCCGCCAGCGGCCCATCGCGGCGGGTATTGAGCGTCCCCAGGTGGATATCCACACCCTGCGCTTTGATGTATGGCAGCACATCGACTACGTTCCGCTCAGCGCCCCGCAGTGGCAGGCCGCTGGTCATCAGCAACACGCGCATAGATCACCCCGCTGCAAAGGAAGCCGCCCACCCATGACGGCCCGAACCCCGTTATATAGCGTCTGCCACGACTCAGCAACCGCCGCCGGGTTGCCTCCGCCGCCAGTACCCGAAACGGGCGCACCCGTGAACGGATGCGCCCGTCCTGATACCCGGCGCAGTTCCCGTTCACGCGCTCCGCAGCATACCCCGCAGCACCATCTGCAGGATGCCGCCATGGCGGTAGTAGTCGATCTCGATCGGTGTATCGATGCGGGCGATGGTCTGGAAGCTGAAGCAGCTGCCATCCTCCCGCGTGGCCGTGACAGTCACCTCCTGCAGCGGCTGGAGCGCGTCATCCAGGTCGATCGTTAGCACCTCGCGCCCGGTCAGGCGAAGCGTCTGAGCGTTTTGCCCTTCCTTAAATTGCAGCGGCAGCACGCCCATGCCTACCAGATTGCTACGGTGGATGCGCTCGAAGCTTTCCGCGATTACGGCGCGAACTCCCAGCAGCAGCGTGCCCTTGGCCGCCCAGTCACGGGAGGAGCCGGTGCCGTATTCCTTGCCAGCCAGCACAATCAGCGGCGTCCCAGCGGCGCGGTAACGCATGGCTGCTTCATAGATCGTCGTCACCTCGCCAGTAGGCAGATAGGTGGTATAGCCGCCCTCGGTGCCGGGCGCAAGCTGGTTACGCAGGCGTATGTTGGCAAAGGTGCCACGGGTCATCACCCGGTCGTTGCCACGCCGCGAACCATAGGAGTTGAACCACTGCGGCGGCACATCGTGATCGATCAGGTATTGCCCGGCGGGACTATCTTTGGGGATCGACCCGGCGGGCGAGATATGGTCGGTCGTGACCGAATCACCCAGCAGGGCCAGCACCCGCGCCCCGCTGATCGCCCGGATTGGCTCCGGCTGGAGCGGCAGATCCAGGAAGAACGGCGGCTCCTGAATGTAAGTTGACTCCGGATTCCAGGTGTACACCTGCGCATCACCACTGTCGATAGCATGCCACAGCGGGCCACCGTCGAACACGTTGGCGTACTGCTGGGCGAACATCTCCGGGCGGATCGCGGTGGCGATGGCCTCGTTGATCTGCTCCTGTGTCGGCCAGATGTCCTGCAGGTAGACAGCTTCCCCGGCATCGTTGTAGCCAATCGGCTCGTGATAGAGATCGATATCCACTCTCCCGGCGAGCGCGTAGGCCACCACCAGCGGCGGCGAAGCAAGATAGTTGGCCCGCGCCAGGGGATTGATCCGCCCCTCGAAGTTGCGGTTGCCACTGGAGACGCTGACCGCCACCAGCTTTTCCGCCTCAATGGCCGCGGCAACGCGGGCGGGCAGCGGGCCGCTGTTGCCAATGCAGGTCGTGCAGCCGTAACCAACCACATGGAAGCCCAGTTGTTCCAGGTAGGGGAGCAACCCGGCCTCGCGCAGGTACTCGGTCACCACGCGGGAACCAGGAGCCAGGCTGGTCTTGACATATGGCGGGACGCGCAGTCCTTTTTCCACGGCGTTGCGGGCCAGCAGGCCTGCGCCCACCATCACCGAGGGGTTGCTGGTGTTGGTGCAGCTGGTGATCGCGGCGATGACTACCGCGCCGTGGGTCAGTTCGTAGCTGCTGCCGTTCTGGCTCACCACCGCTTTGCGGGCCAGCGCGGAGTCGTCCAGGCCAAAGCCGCGCCCGGCAACCGGGGCGCGCAATGCCGCCTCAAATTCCTGTTTCATGGCCGTCAGCGGAACGCGATCCTGGGGGCGCTTGGGGCCGGCCATACTCGGTACCACCGCGCCCAGGTCCAGTTCCAGCGTGTCGGTGAAGACCGGGTCGGGCGTATCGTCGGTGCGGAAGAGACCCTGCGCCCTGGCGTAACGCTCCACCAGGTCGATCAGTTCCGCCGGGCGGGCGGTACGCTCCAGATAGCGCAGCGTCTCGGCGTCAATGGGGAAGTAGCCCATTGTCGCGCCATATTCAGGAGCCATGTTGGCAATGGTCGCCCGGTCGGGCAGGCTCATCGCACTGAGACCCTCGCCGTAGAACTCCACGAATTTGCCCACAACGCCTTTCTGCCGCAGCATCTGGACAACGGTCAGGGTCAGGTCAGTGGCCGTCACACCCTCGCGCAGGCGGCCATACAGCCTGAAGCCGATCACTTCCGGCGTGAGCATATACAGCGGCTGGCCGAGCATGGCCGCCTCCGCTTCGATGCCGCCTACGCCCCAGCCCAAGACACCCAGGCCATTGATCATCGTCGTGTGCGAATCCGTGCCAACCAGCGTATCGGGCATCGCCAGGCCGTCCTGCACACGGACGACGCTGGCCAGGTATTCCAGGTTAACCTGGTGGACAATGCCGGTAGCGGGTGGGACAACGCGGAAGTTGGCGAAGGCCTTCTGGCCCCAGCGCAGGAACTCGTAGCGCTCGCGGTTGCGCTCGAATTCCATCTCGGCGTTGAGGCGCAGCGCGTCCGGCGTGCCGAAAACATCCACCTGAACGGAGTGATCGATCACCAGGTCGACGGGCACGACCGGGTTGATCCGCGCTGGGTCACCCCCCAGACGGGCCACCGCCGAGCGTAATGCAGCCAGATCGACCAGCGCGGGCACGCCGGTGAAATCCTGCAAGATCACGCGGGTGGGGTGGAAGGGCAGCTCGCGTCCAGCCCCTGAGCCGCCCGGCCAGTTAGCCAGGGTGAGGATGTCCTCGTGGGTGATCACCCGCCCATCCTCATTGCGCAGCAGCGACTCGAGCAGGATTTTGATCGAAAACGGCAGGCGGTCGATGTTCGCCAGCCCGTCATCCTGAAGCTGGTACAGCCGGTAGTAGCTCAGCGCAGCGCCACTGCCGGTCGGCAGGGTGGCGCGCGCCCCAAACGTATTGTTGGCCATGCTCATCCTTCGTCTCCGCAGCCTGATACCAGGGTTTCCGGCGCTGATGATACCACAAAACCGGCCCAAAAACGCCGGGTTCAGTCAGCAGGCAGGTGAGGGGCAAAAGGCAGGAGGCCAGTGGCCAGGAAGCCCGGAGACCGGGAGGCCGGGAGCACCACCCCGCCACCCGGCGAGCGAATCGCTGGCAATATCTGCGCAGGGCCGGTTCTCTACCTCCGGTCGAATCGGCCCCGCTGGGCGTGGCAGGACATATTAGAATTGTTTTAGAAAACAACTAATTATGACCGCTGAAGTCTTTTTCGTTGTACAATGGATATGCCGGATTGGAGGCAGCTGTGCAGCGCCTACCCCCTACATCTGGGGGCTTGACACAGTCCTTATAATGGTATAAGAGCGCGGAAGGCAGGTAGGACCCATTGACGCCCGCAAGGCCCCTGGCCCGACTCTCATCAACCCCTCACCCAAGCGCCCTGAAAAGTTGAGTATGCTTGTGGTAAAATACACAATGTTTGCCGCCACAAAAGTAAGGGTGTCTTCAGCGGCTATGCCACGCCCTGAAGACGGCCAATCCTTAACCGCAGGGAGGCAATAAGACGTCCGTGATCCAAGAACTGATGAATCGTGCCGATCAGCAGGGCTATGTCACCTTTGAGGATGTACTGGAAGTACTGGGCGAGGATGGCGACGACGTAACCGCGATTGAGGCGCTACTGGATGAGCTGGATGAGCTGGGGATTGAGCTGAGGCAGCACGACGAACAGCAGTTCACCGCCACGGGGTTTGACCCCGATAGCGAAGAAGAATTCGTCGCTGAAGAGCATCTGACCGACCCCAGTGTAGGCGACATCAATGCGGTATCCGCCGATGACCCGGTCGGTCTCTACTTCCGCCAGATGGCTCAGGAGCCGCTCCTGACGGCGGAAGAGGAAATTGAACTGGCCAAACGCATCGAGCGCGGCAAAGACGCCCAGTCTAAACTGGAGCAACTGAGCCGCAACTGCAACCCGACTCTGCGCCGCGAACTGAGCCTGCTCGTCGAAGACGGCCAGGCCGCCCGCGAACACCTGGGCCGGGCTAACACGCGTCTGGTCGTTTCCATCGCCAAGCGTTATATGGGGCAGGGCCTGCCCTTCCCGGACCTGATCCAGGAAGGCAACGTCGGGCTGATGCGCGCCGTAGATAAGTACGACTACAAGCGCGGCAACCGCTTCAGCACCTATGCCACCTGGTGGATCCGCCAGGCGATCACCCGCGCCCTGGCCCAGAAAACGCGCACCATCCGTATCCCGTTGCATATGACCGAGCGCATCCGCCAGATGTACCGCACCGCCCAGGTGCTGGAACAGAACCTCGGTCGCCGGCCCACGCCAGAAGAGATCGCCGCTGAGATGGATCTGCCGCCGGAAGCTGTCCGTAGCATGATGGATGCCAGCCAGCACGCCATCGCCCTGGAGCGCCCGGTGGGCGACGACGGCGATAGCGAGTTCGGCGACTTCATCGAAGATCAGGACAGCCCCAGCCCGCTTGAATCGGCCACGCAGCACCTGCTGCAGGAAACGATCGAGGAGGTGCTGGCCGAGCTGACCCCGCGCCAGAGCCATATCCTGCGCCTGCGCTTCGGCCTGGGCGGCGGCGAGCCGCACACGCTGGAGGAGATCGCCAACAAGTTCGGCCTCAGCCGGGAGCGTATCCGCCAGCTGGAAAAGGAAGCGTTGCGTCGCCTGCGTCATCCCAAACTGGCCCATAACCTGCGTGACTACCTGAGCTAAAACCGGGCCAGCGGCCCGCTAATCGAGAAACTTCCTGTAGCGGCGGAATGTATTCCGCCGCTACACCTTTACCCGTCTTTTCCCGCCCGATGTTCCAGCGCGGCACCGTTTCCTGTTCCCGACTGGGGGATGGGTCGCAGCAAGGGCCGCTTGCCCTGAGTACAGCAGGCGCCGAGCTTGCTGCTGTTCTCCCCCACCACCCCACTTGTGATTACCCTCCCAGCCGGGTATATATAACGGAAGCACGCTGTGCCGCTGTTCCGCCAGGAATTCCTGCTGCGCCGGCACGCCTCCTTCGACTCTCACTATTCCCCCAGCACCGCCGGCGGCTCACCTTCTATCTGGAGGCTGATCGCCATGAAGAAATGCACGCTTGTGGGCCTGCTAACGGTTATCCTGCTCCTGTCCGCCTGCCAGCCCAACTACCAGATCGCCACCGTCACCCCCACGCCGGAGCCGAGCACCACCCCCCTCCCATCCACGCCGACGCCCATCCCAACCGAAATCCCGACGGAAGTCCCGGCCACACCCGTCGCAGAAGCTGCACCCGCCGGGGCTGCGCTGCCGCTGCCCATCGTCGCTAACGAATTCTTCGCCACCTCCGGCCAGTGCGCCGTCTGCCACATCAACATGAAGGACGAAGCGGCTAACGACGTCTCGCTGGATCGCCAGTGGCGCAGCAGTATGATGGCCAACTCTGGCCGCGATCCGTACTGGCAGGCTGGAGTCCGCAACGAGGTGCTGGTCAACCCCGCCTACGCTGACTTCATCCAGGACAAATGCACGACCTGCCACATGCCGATGGCCCGCTTCACCGAATCGGTTTACGGGCGCCAGGGCCGGTTGCTGGATGGCGGCTTCGCCGACCCGCAGAACGCCCTGCATACCCTGGCCATGGATGGCATCTCCTGCACGCTATGCCACCAGATCGAAGGCGCCAGCTTCGGCCAGCCGGAGAGCTTCAGCGGACACTATGAGGTGGATACAGCCCTGCCCGCCGGTCAACGCCACGCCTACGGCCCCTTTGAGGTCAACCAGGCCAACAGCCTGGTGATGCAGGGATCGTCTGGTTTTATCCCCACGCAGAGCCTGCACGTCCAGGAGTCGGAACTGTGCGGCACGTGCCACACGCTCTACACGCCGACGCTTAATGCGGCGGGCGAGATCGTCGGCGAATTCGCCGAGCAGATGGTCTACCCGGAGTGGAAGCACAGCCGCTACAGCCAGACTGATTCCTGCGTGGCCTGTCATCTGCCCGCGGCGGAAGGCGGCGTGGTGCTGTCGATCACCGGTGGGGAGCCGCGCCAGCCTTTCATGCAGCACATTTTTGTCGGAGCCAACTTCTACATGCCCGACCTGTTGCGCCGCCACCGTGATGAGCTGCTTGTCAACGCCGGAGATGAGCACATTGAGGCCACGATCGCCCTGGTCATGGATCAGTTGCAGAACAGCACGGCAACGCTGGCGCTGGAAAACCTCGGCCTGACCGATGGCACGCTGACGGCGGAGGTCGTCATCAGCAGCCAGGTCGGCCACAAGTTCCCCACCAGCTACCCCTCCCGCCGGGCCTGGCTGCATGTCACCATCCGCGACGCCGCCGGGAACGTGATCTTCGAATCGGGCGCTTTCAACCCGGATGGCTCGATCGCCGGCAATGACAATGACACCGACGCCGCCCGCTACGAGCCGCACTACACCGCCATCACCGCCCCCGACCAGGTGCAGATCTACGAGGCGATCATGGGCGATGTGGACGGGCTGCCCACGACCACGCTGTTACGCGGCGCGGGCTACCTGAAGGATAACCGTCTGCTGCCGGAAGGCTTCGACAAGACTACCGCGCCGCCCGACTTCCAGGTGTGGGGAGACGCGGCGGAGGACGACGATTTCATCGGCGGCGCTGACCGTGTCCTGTACGCCGTGCCGGTGGGCGAGGCGCAGGGGCCGTTCACCATCGAGGTTGAACTGCTCTACCAGTCAATCGCTTTTCGCTGGGCGCATAACCTGGCTCGCCACGACAGTTTTGAGACGAACCGCTTCCTGGGCTACTACATGGAAACGCCCAGCCCCGCCGGGCTGGTCGCCGCCATCAGCGCAACCATCCCCTAGGCAGGATGCTGGCCGCCGGGTCGGCGCTGGCCGCAACCCGGCCCGGCGGCGCTCTTCTCGTTTCCCTCAAACAAGGGCGCCCGTGCTGAACGGGCAAACGCCTGACCTGACTTCGCCGGGCATCCTGCCCAAGAGGAACAGACCGAAAGTCGTTAATAGTGCGGCTACCCCCGGCTGACAGTCAGGGTATAATCAGGCCAGACACCGGGTTCTGGAAGGAGGTTTGGCCTGTGGCCGGCTTACCGAAGTACGCTTTCTTTGAAGGCAAGATCGTCCCCTTCAGCGAAGCCAACGTCAGCATTGCCACGCACGCCCTGCATTATGGTACGGGTGCATTCGGCGGCCTGCGGGGGTACTGGAATGCCGACAAAGAAGAACTCTACATCTTCCGCCCCATCGACCACTTTACCCGGTTACTGGGGTCGTCCAAGATGCTGCGCATGGATCTGCCCTACACCCCGGCGCAACTCGTCGACATCCTGACGGAACTGCTGCGCACCGAGAACATGCGCGAAGACTGCTACATTCGCCCGCTGATCTACAAGGCGACCCCGACCATTGGCGTCCGCCTGCACAACCTGGATGACCAGCTCGCCATATTTGCCCTGCCCTTCGGCCAGTACCTGGAGAAGGAAGAAGGGCTGCATGTCACGATCTCCTCATGGCGGCGGATTGACGACAACGCCATCCCCGCCCGCGGCAAGATCACCGGCGCGTATATCAATTCGGCCCTGATCGTCAGTGATGCCAAGGCCGCCGGGTTTGACGACGCCCTTGTCCTCAACGAGGATGGGCACATCGCGGAAGCTGCCGCGGCCAACTTCTTCATCGTCCGGGACGGTGTAGCGATCACCCCGCCGATCACCGCCAACATCCTGGAAGGGATCACCCGCCGGACGGTGATCCAGCTCCTGCGGGAGGAACTGGGCGTTGAGGTGGTCGAGCGCAACATCGACCGCACCGAGCTGTACATCTGCGACGAAGCGTTCTCCTGCGGCACGGGTTACCAGGTCGCCGCCGTGACCCGCGTCGACTACCGTAATATCGGCACCGGCGTGATGGGGCCGCTGACCAGCCGCCTGCGCGACCTGTACTTCGATGTCGTGCGCGGGCGCAAAGCCAAGTACACTTCCTGGCTGGTGCCGGTGTACCACCCGCTAAAGGAACCAGTCCACTAACCCACCTGGCAACGAATCACAACGCCCCCGGCCAGAGCAGGTCGGGGGCGTTGCCTTTGCTGCAATTCCAGAAGTCAACCCTCAGCGGGGCAAGCTTTCCGCCACACCCAGCCGGGCGATATCCACCCGCAGGCGTCGCCCACCCAGCCACAAGGCCCGCGCTGCCACCGGCAGCAGGATAATCGTGTCGCGGCTCTCCCGCGGACAGGCCGGCCCCTGCAGGACAAAGAACCACGTCCCGAAGGTATAGGCCAGGCCCAGCACGGACGCAATAACCGCCGGGACCCGCGATTTGGGATTCTTGGTCAGGCCGGCCACTATGAGTGGCACCACGAAGTACAGCACGCGGATCAGCATCACTTCCAGACCGCAGTTGCCCAGTACCTTGACCTTGTCAACAAAAACGCCTACCGCCACGATCACCAGCAGGATAGTGATCGTTTGCTGACCGGCCCGCTGCATGAACAGGGTCATCAGCGCAAAGAAAAGGAAGATGTAGAGCAGGTAATCCCACGGGCTGCGTGGAGTCAACAGGGCCAGGATATCCTGCACACTCAGGTTGGTCAGTCCTTGCATAAGGTCGCTGCCTTTCCCAGGAATGCCAGGCGGCACACACCGATAAGAACAGGGGAAGCAACCCTCCCCGCGCCTGTAACGCGTGCATTATAACATGCTCCGCCCGGCGCTACTCGCCTCAGTCAGCCGCGGGCGCCTCCGCCAGCGGCTCCAGCGCCACCCGCAATTGCCCGCGCAGCAACCCCAACGCCGGGAGCAGCAGCAGACCGCTGATAGCCAGCGCGGCGCGCAGGGAGACTACCGTCCCGATCGCGCCGATGGCCGGACCGCCGGCGATCTGGCCGATTTCATCAGCCTGCGCCGACATGGAAAGCACCGTCGCCCGTACCCGCGAGTCGATGTGCTGGTTCAGCCAGGCCACCATGACCGGTCCCGCCGTTGACCGCGCGGTAACCACAACCCAGTAGGCCGCCAGCGCCGCTGCAACGCTGCCCGACAGCGCGTAAGCTACCGTCCCGGCGGAGACCAGGCCGTAGAACAGCAGCAGCGCCCGGCTGACGCTCCGCCGATGGTCCAAGGTCAGCCGCCGTTTGACCAGCTCCGTCGCACCGATGGACAGCACCGCAGAGACGGCGCGGATGAGGCCAAACCAGACGACCGGCTGCAGATCCCCAATCCCCGGCAGGGTATGCTCGCGCAGCAGAAAAGCCGTCCACAGGCGGTCAAAGCCTTCGCTGTACGCACCATAGAACAGCCCGACCAGCAGCAGGGCCAGCAGCACGGGGCGCAGCCGCACCAGCCGGATGCCCTGCCCCAGCGTCTCCCGCATGTGAGTCCAGTTCAGGCGGCTTCCCCGCGCAGCAGGCCGGAAGCCTTCCTCCGGCATAAAGAAGAACAGAAAGACGGCCAGACCGATGAACAGCGCCCCGCCGAGCACAATCGGCCCCGTGATCGCCACGCTGGCCAGCAGCACACTGGGCAGGATTGCAGCCAGGCCCATGATTTGCCCGACCTGTGCGCCGCGCAGGTAGGCCCGCCCGGCGCGTTCCGTGCCGACCTCGTCGGCGATCCAGGCATCCAGCGCCCCGCTGATGAACGTCCAGCCGAAGCCCCATACCGCCTGACCCAGCATGACCATCCCCCACACCGGGAAGGAGCCTTCGATGATGAAACCTACGCCGGTCAGCGCTGTGCCGATGATCACCGACAGCCGCCGCCCATGCAGGTCGGCAATCACGCCGGTGGGCACCTCAAAGATCGCGGCGGAAAGCTCCAGGGCCGTCCCCACCAGCACCAGTTGCAGCGGGTTCAGCCCGACGGTAACAGCCTGGTAGACCATGTTCACGGTCACCACCAGGCCAAAGAAGAACGACCATCCGCCCTGAAAAACCAGATACACGGTGACAGCGTTGAGTTTCTTCAATGTCTTACCTCATCGTGATGCGCGGCAATGAGCCGATCATCGCCCGTCGCGCTGAACTGCGGATACATGCGCAGCTGTTCAGCCATCGGGCTGCTACAAGCATCTGGGCGCAACCGTACGACATCCCTGGCTGCCGTGCCGCATTGCGCCGCCTTGCCGAATATTCCCCCCAGCCGCTACAATAAGCGACCATCATCCTTGCGCCACTCTGTATTTGCTGGCTACTGCCTACCCGAAGGGTTGAACCCATGACTCTGTTCCCCCGTTCCAGTGGCGTCCTGCTCCATCCCACCTCGCTGCCAGGCCGTTATGGCATCGGCGATCTGGGGGAGTGGGCGTACCGGTTTGTGGACTGGCTGGCCGAAAACGGCCAGTCGATCTGGCAGGTGCTGCCGCTTGGCCCGACCAGCTACGGCGATTCGCCGTACCAGACTCTTTCCGCCTTCGCCGGCAACGCCAACCTGATCAGCCTGGATCAGCTGGTCGAGGATGGCTGGCTGACAGCTGACGATCTGGCCGATGTGCCACCCTTCCCCGCCGATCGTGTCGACTACGGCTGGATCATCGGCTACCACGACCAGAAGCTCAGCCTGGCCTACGATCGCTTCGCCTCCAACCGTACCTCGCCCCACCAGGCTGAATTCGAAACCTGGTGCGCTGAAAACGCCTACTGGCTGGACGACTTCGCCCTGTTCGCCGCCCTCAAAGACGCCCAGGGCGGGCGGCCCTGGGTCGAGTGGCCGGAAGGGGAGGCCCTGCGCCAGCCGCTGGCGCTGGAAGCCGCCCGCCATACCCACGCCTACCGCATTGCTGAGCATCGCTTCCGCCAGTGGGTCTTCCACCGGCAATGGTTCGCGCTCAAGGCCTACGCTAACGGCAAAGGCGTCCGCCTGTTTGGCGACCTGCCCATCTTCGTGGCCCATGACAGCGCGGATGTCTGGGCCAACCGCGACCAGTTCTACCTGGACGCCAAAGGTCGCCCGACCGTGATCGCCGGCGTACCGCCGGATTACTTCAGCCCGACGGGACAGCGCTGGGGTAACCCCCTTTACCGCTGGGATGTCATGCGGGCTGACGGCTACGCCTGGTGGATCCGCCGCTTCCGCGCCATCCTCAGCGTGGTCGATTACGTCCGCATTGACCACTTCCGCGGCTTTGAAGCCTACTGGGAGATTCCGGCGAAAGAAAAGACGGCCATCAATGGCCACTGGCGGCCCGGCCCGCGCCACGATTTCTTCAACGTGGTCAAAGCGGAACTGGGCGAACTGCCGATCATCGCGGAAGACCTGGGCGTGATCACCGAGGGTGTCGAAAAGCTGCGGGAGGATTTCGGCCTGCCGGGCATGAAGGTGCTGCAGTTTGCCTGGGGAGAGGACCCCAAGAACCCCTTCCTGCCGCACAACCATGTCCCCAACTGCGTCGTTTACAGCGGTACGCATGATAACAACACTACCCTCGGCTGGTGGAAAGAAGAATGCACCGATGCCATGCGCCGCTTCATGACCGACTACCTGGGCGCTGAAGTTCACGACCCGGCCTGGACCTTTATGGTGCTGGGCATGCGTTCCTGCGCCCATACCTTCATCGTCACCATGCAGGACGTGCTGGGCCTCGGCTCTGAGGCGCGGATGAACACGCCCGGCAACCCGGCGGGCAACTGGACCTGGCGCTTTACGCCGGAGCAGATGGCGCGGGCTAACCAGGGGTTGGCCCACATCACCTGGCTGTACCAGCGCCGCGCCGACCAGCAGGAAAAGGTCTACGGCGATGTAGCTGTCGCCAAGAAGTAATTCGGGCATCTTCACAACGAGGCGGGTTGGTCGCACTTCACAGGTCGGCCAACCCGCCCGGATTCAGAACTCCTCGTGCAGGTACGGCAACTGCGCCGGGAAGATGGCCCGCATGACGGCCTGCACTTCCGGCGCGGGATCACCCCAGCCCAGCATGGCGAATAGAGCCGGGTCGTGCGCCCCGTAAACCAGCGCCGACAGCCCCTGAATAGTCAGGGTGCACTCCGGAGTGCCAGCGGCCGGCGTCACCGTCAGGCTCCCGCCCTCCCCCGCAAACGTCCAGATGCCCTCGTTCCAGGGGCAGAGCGGATCGCTAAGCCGGGCGGTGAAGCGGCCCGTCCCGGCAGCCATCCCCCCGAGCCGGGCCACATCCAGCACGCGGCCCATCGGCGGCCACAGGCGCTCTGTCTTGAGTGTGGCCAGGTCAGGCCACCACGTTTCCGGTAGTTCCGCTGGTGGCAGGCGCACCTCAACGTGCTCCACCTGGTCGATGTGGCGGGCGAACCACTCCAGCAGGAGGTACAAACCGGCGGCGGTGTGCGTATAGAAGCGGTGGACGCGCATCACGCGCCGATCTTCTTCCCCGCTGATCGTGTAGATCATCGCGCCGGCCGGTTCCCCAGCAACACGGGCCACCGCCAGCCAGTGATCGCGGCTAGCTTCGTTAAGCGCCGCGGGTTCGCTACAAACAGCCATGCCGTGAATCCGCTGCTGCTGGGCCAGGATATACGCCCGGTAGATCGCGTGGCCGTCCTTGATCGGCAACAGTTCCACCGTCCCGCCCAGTGACATCCGCAGCAACGGCGCCAGCGGACGCGGATCGATCTTCGCCATACGCGGCTGCGGGAAGGATACATAGCCCATACGCTCATAAAAGGATGGCCGGAAAGGATACAGGCAGGTCACCGGCATGCCTTCCTCATATCCCCGGCGCAGCAGATCGGCCATCAGCCGTCGGATATGGCCGTTGCGCCGCGCGCCGGGCAGCGTCGCCACACCCCAGATGCCGCTCATCGGCCAGATCTGGCCGCGCACGTTCTGGGTAAAAGGCGAACTGCACGAGATGGCCACCGCCTGCCCCCCTTCAAAGGCGGCCAGGATGGTCGCATCGGGCACGTTGCGCAGCCAGCGCTCCCAGTTTTCGCGGGGCACCAGCGGCGGCGACGGCTCAAAAGCGTAAGCCCCCACACGGTGCACAACCCCGGCGCGCTCCTCGAACTCGGTCAGCGCCCGAATGACAATGGTGCTCATAGTTGCATCTTCTTCTTTCTTGTTGCTGCTGGGACGGCAGGCTCAGCGGCCGTCCCGGCCCCTCAAGCGACACTCAGTCCAGCTTCGGCTGGAGCAGGAATAACCCCCAGCCACAGTAATCACGCTCGTACCGCAGATAGCCGCGCTGGTTGCGGTCAATCCAGGCGCGCAGGGCGGCATAATCCGGATCATCAGGGTGCTCGCGCAGCCAGGTGAAGACACTGCGCCACTGCGGCGCGTAATAGGCATCCCAGCTATCGGGATTCGCCAGGGACATCTGCACCAGGTCAAAACCGGTCTGGTTGAACATCTCCAGCATCGCCGGCAGGCCGTGCGCCCACGCCCGCGATTCCTCGCCCATCACGGCATAGGCTGCTTCTTCGACCGGCAGCCTGGCCCAGTACACATCCCCCACCAACAGCAGGCCGTCCCGCTGATCTTTGAGGGCACGGCGCATGATCGCCAGCGTGCCGGGCGTCCCGCCGCCGATCCAGGTCGCCCCAACGCAACTCACCACATCGTACGTACCGGCCTCCCCCGGGGTATCATCCAGGTACTTCCCGGCGTCGGCCTGCACGAAGGTGACCCGGTCGATAACCCGACGTTCGCGAGCGCGGCGACGGGCTTCCGTCAGGAAGGCGGCGCTGATGTCTACTCCTGTCCCGCCGATCCCATACTGTGCCGCCCAGCGGGTCAGCATTTCGCCGCGCCCGCAGGCCAGATCGAGCAGGTGCATCCCCGGCTGAAAGCCGCAGGCCGCGCCAATGGCATCCAGCTTCTCCAGCGTGATCGGATTCTGGATCACGTGGTCACGTTCGGCGATCTCGTGAAAACGCAGACTCATGGTCGCGCATTCCCCCTTTTTATGAACGAACAGAACCTTAGGCCTCTCCCATTTGCAGCATCGTAATGGATTGCGATGCTACGGCTTGGCCTTGCTCCAGGTACAACAGTGCCGCACCCCTACCGGCTCTCACCCCCTAACCCCGCACGACGGTATAACGCGTCCCCCTTTTGCCTCTCTCTTTTCAAATGAAGAAGGGCCAGGGATGAGGCCGCTCAACTATTCCTCTTCCGGTGACCAGGACAGGCGGGCATCGTCGGCGTCGCGCTCGGCAGGGGTTGCACCGATGTAGCGCCGCCACAACCGCTCCAGCATATCCGCCGGATCGCGACTCAGGCCGTACCCGGCGAAGTACTCGCACACGCGGGCGATATCCCGCCCCAGAATGGCATACGCCTCATGGTTGCGGCGCGGGTCAACCACCTGAGGAAAGTCGATCAGCGTGATCTCTCCGGCCCAGTACAGGATGTTATAGGCGGACAGATCGCCGTGGATGATGCCATGCCCCAGCATCAATTCGATGTGGTGCAACACCTCATCAAACAACGGTTCAACCTCGTCCGGTTCCAGTGTGACCTCGTGCAGCGTCGGCGCGGGGGCATCTTCGTCGCCCACATAGCTCATCAGGATGGCGTTAGCCGCCGCGCCATACGCCGCCGGGACAGCTGCCCCGGCGGCGTGTAGCGTTTGCAATGTCGTGTACTCGTGCATCAACCAGGATGTATGCGCTGCCTTCTGGCCAAAGGCCGTCTTCTTCTGGATGGCGTGAGCGATCCGATCGCCTTTGAGGCCAACGGGACGGCCCTCCGGCGTCAGGATGTCACGCCCCTGGCGGTAGACATGATCCCGACGCAGGTTGCGGAACATGCGCGGGCGGTAGACCTTGGCTGCCACCAGTCCCAGCCCGCTGTCGGGATGCCCCTGGCAGCGGTAGACAGTGGCCTCCTTGCCGCCCTTGATCACGGCCAGCACATCAGCCAGCAGGCCCATCTCATAGAACGGCTGGAGCGATTCCAACAACCAACCTTCTTCGTAACGGGACGGGGTATAAGTGGTGGCAAAGTCGCCTTCCGATGCGGCCAGTCCAGCCACCTTCACGGCAGCGCGTTGCCGCTTCGTCCGGCGCGACTTCGAAACGCCACGTGGCCGACGTCCCCGGCGCGCCTGGCGGTCGCGGCGTTGCGGGTTGTAGAGGTCATCGAGATCATCGATGGCGTCAGGATCTTTCAGGTAAGCGTTCAGGTCAGGCAAGGCAGTATCCTCAGCAAACAGCACCTGTGACAGATAAGGCGATGTAAAAGCGGCAACGGTTGCTCTCTGCGCCGGGGGCAAGGGTCTGGCCCGCTATGCGCTACGCGCAGGATGGCCTGCCCGGATAAAGCGGGAGTCTGGTTCAGGAAGTCGGTCAACCCGGTCAGTCGGGGGAAACTCAGACAGCCTGAAACAGGCGCGGCAGCGCCTACCCCGGTGCGGTCAGGGGGAGCGCGTCGGCCAGCTGCTGAGGAACTTGAGGCAGCGTCCGCGCCAGGAAAGGGCGCGACGCCGGTTTCTGCGCCGCCGTCGGGCGGATCGCAGGGGCAAGTGATGAAGCTGACAGTGCCTACCTAAACGAGCGTGATGGCTCAGCCACCCTCAGCAGGGCGCAGGCGCGCTCCGCCACACAATGGGTTGGTATCCGAATACTTGCATCTACTCCCTCACTTTCTGCAACCTTCCCGGTGCACCGCCGGGAGGCAAAACCTTCGCCACTGTAGCATAGTTTTCGCGGCGCTGTCAACGAGCCGGAGAGGCGTTCAGTCCAGCGACTCGATCGCGATCTCCTGCCCTTCGCGCAGCACTTTCTCGTACTGATCCCACTGGCGGACGACACGCATCCCGACTTCCTCGTACAGGCGGGTCGCGCCGGTCAGGCTGGCCGCGTCCACGCCCAGCCCAACCCGCGCCTGTCCCCGGCGGTAAAACTCGCCGATGGCGTACTGCAGCAGGGCGCGGGCGATTCCCCGCCGCCGCCATTCCCGCAACACCCCCAGCGAGCCAACCCAGCCCATATCCGGGTCTTCAATTGCTGCCGGGGAGCACAGCGCCACGCCGACGATCTCATCCCCGCCGGAAGCCGTCGTCACCGCCAGAAGCCACAGCGATGGATCGAAGTCGGGGCGCCCCCTGACCCGGCGACGCCACGCCTCAAACGGCTCCTCGATAAAGCCCCAGTGGTCGCGGAAAGAGTCCATAACCACGCGGTGGATCAGGCGATCATCCAGACCGGGGAAGTACGGGCGCAGCGTGATCCCCTCCGGCCAGTCCGGGGGTTCCGGCGTCACTGCCGGTTCCAACTCGCGGACCATACGCCAGAAGTGCCGTACCGGGCGGTAGCCGCGGCGGGTCAGCAACCGCGCGGCGCGTTCGTTGGTACTGACCGTGCTGGCCCGGACGCTGACGCGCGCGCCCGCCGGCGCATCGTTCACCACCCGGGCGGCACGCGCCTCCGCCCAGTCCATCAGTCCGGTCCCGATTCCCCGGCCCTGGTAGTCCGGATGGACGCAGCCCCAGATGAAGGGATGGACATGCGGCGGGCGATCCCACACTTCGATGTAGCCGATCGGGCGGCCCTCCACGTCCAGAGCAAAGCGTGCATCGGTCGCCAGATCAAAGTGATCGGTGGCCCATTCATGGGCCAGATGCGCTTCATCTTCCTGGCGGACGCCCTGCTCCGCCATCGAAACAGCATTCATCAGGGCGACAGCGGCGGGGATATCCGCCAGCGTCGGCGCGCGCAACAGTAGCTGGCTATCAGCAGTGGTCATAGCTACCTCTTGTCCGGTACTGCCGGGGAAGCCGTTGCCGACCTCCCCGGCGCTTCTCCCGCGCTCAAGCCTCGCTTAAGCGCACAGTTCCTTCTCGTAGATGTCATAACGGTACGCTGCCAGCCCCTGCTCGCCTGGCACAAAAGTCCGCAGCGCGATGCGATCGACGGGACCGCCGGAGCGCCCTGCGCCCTGTGTACCTTCGCCGGAGCGCCAGAAACGTTCGGTCAGGCGGAAGCCCTGCTCGCTGAGCATACGGCGAGCGGTCTGGTTCAGGCAGATCGTGGCCACCCGCAGCACCACCCGCCTGCCCGCCATGTCGCAGCGGGCCGCCTGGCGAACATGCCCTTCCGCCAGGCTAAGCAGATGGATACCAATGCCGCGCCCGACGTAGTCTGGATGCACATGCACCCACACATAAGGCGCCTCATAGGGCGGCTGCTCCCATAGCTCGGCGTAACCCACCAGCTGACCCACCGGGTCAAAGACCATCCAGGCATCAGTCTGCAGGTCAAAGCCTGGCGAGGCCCAGATCTGCAGCAACTGATCGACTGTCATCGCCAGCGATCCGGTCTCGATAACCGCGCAGACGTTGATCAGGCCGGTCACAGCGGCGGCGTCTTCCAGCGTTGGACGCCGAACCACAAAGTGTTTGAGTTGTCCTGCTGCAATGCGAACTGTATTCATGGCCTGCCATCCTGATTCCGGCGCGCGCCGGAGCGCACGCCCGTTGTTTCCCCTCAAAACCCGCCAGCCGCCGGGGGCCAGACCTGCCCCCGCCAATTACCGGCAGTATGCGTTCTATGGTAAGATTGCGCATCATGCGCCCGCCTGGAGCAGGAGCTATCAGCCGGGGCCTGTGATTGCTCGTAAGCCATCCGGCCCCTGCCGCGATCGGATGACTCGTGTTGCCCCAGCTCACCCCTCCGCCACCTGAAGACCAGCCGCCGCCCCTGGCTCGCCTGATCCTGTGGGTGGAACACCGGATCAGCCGGCTGGCCTGGTGGCTGGCGCGGACCTACGCCGCGCTGGACCGGGCCACAGACGGCCTGCTGCCGCTGCTGGCGCGGGGCTGGGTTGCCTTTGCCCAGCGCGACACCCGTTACGCTGCTTCGCTGGCGTACTATGCCCTGTTTTCGATCTTCCCCCTGGTGCTCCTGGCCATCACCATCATCAGCGGTCTGCTGGGGCCAGGTCTGGCCCGCGAACAGGTTATCCAGTTTATCGGCACATTCTTCCCCGCCGACACCGTCGAAGTCATCGCGGACAACGTCCAGCTTGCCCTGCGCCAGCGCCAGCCTTTCGGCCTGGTAGCCGTGATCAGCCTGGTCTGGTCGGGGCTATCGCTGTTTTCCAACCTGACCGTCGCCATCGACAACATCTTTCATCCAACCCGCTGGCGCCCCCTCTGGCGCAAGCGCCTGATGGCCATGGTCATGGTGGTGGTGCTGGCCGCCCTGCTGACCGGCTCACTGATCACGTCGCTGGGCCTGCGCCTGGTCAGCGCCCTGCTGCTGGATCGCGGCGGGGCCACCCTGCGCATCCTCAACCTCTCACTGCCGCTGGGGCTGAACCTGACGATCTTCGCCCTGCTGTTCCGCTACGTGCCCCGTGTGCGGGTACGCTGGGATGCCATCTGGCCGGCAGCGATCCTGGGCAGCCTGGGCTGGAACCTGGCGCAAACCCTGTTCGTGTGGTACCTGGACAACTTCAGCCTCTACAGCCTGATTTACGGCTCCCTGGCGGCGGTGATCATCCTGCTGCTCTGGGTATACGTCAGCTCGGCAATCTTGCTCCTGGCGGCGGAACTCTGCAACGCACTCAACACGTGGCTTGAACGGCGGGAGCAAGTATAGCCAGCCCCGCCGCCAGTGACTCTTCAGTTGTCAAAGTACAGTGCCGTGCCCTCACCAACCAGCAACTAGCCCACCCGCTTGAGCTTGCCCGTCCGCTTGGCGTATAGCTCCGCCTGGCGGAAGGCCCATACCCCTACCGGCAGTCCGATCGCGCCGATGATCAGCAGCGGGATCATGTACGGCCACAGTTCCAGAGTCGGCACGCCATCCAGGATTGCCGCCCGGATGCCGCCCAGTACATAGTAGACCGGCGAGATTTGTGCGATCGACTGCAGCCATGCTGGCAACACTTCGATCGGGTAGTACACGCCGGAGATCAACAGCAGGAACGCCTCGACGATATGCGTCATCTGCGTGCCGCGCTCGGTGTAGAGCAGCGGCAGGATACTCGCCATCACCCCCAGCGAAACCAGCGAGATACTCCCCGCCAGCAACACCAGCAACGCCCCGAACAGGTTCGCGCCGCTGAAGTCTAGTTCAAAGAAGGCCACCATCGCCGCGCCGATCACCAGGGTGAACAGCAGGCTGTACAGCACAGCGAAGCCCGCCTGCCCGGCGATCTGGGTGAAGCGGTGGACGGGGGCCATCAGGGTGTACTCGATCGTCCCCTCCCAGCGTTCCCACTGGATCATCTCGCTGATATTGTTGAACAGGCCCGACAGAAAGCGCCAGACCAGCGTCCCGATCAGCAGATAGACGACGAAAAACGACGTGTTAATGTCCTCCTGCCCGGTGATGAGCGTCGACCCCTGGCCGATGAACACCACCGAGAGCGAGGTCGCGGTCGAATACGCCAGCCACACCAGCTCCCAGCCCCAGTACCGCTTGACCAGGTTGAAGTTGCGGGCGACAAAGGCGTAACTCTGCAACGCCTCTTTCCGAAAGTTCAGCTTCCCCAGCATGGTCATCATCCTTCAGCCGGGGGCGGGAACCGGACGGCAGCGTCCGGTTCCGCGTCCCCCCCCTGGCTGTGAGTGCTCCGATCAGGCCACGGCCTTCAATTCCGCGGCCTTGTCTGCGTCAAAGTCATCTTCTTCCACAAGCTGCTTGCCGGTCAACTGCATAAACACGTCTTCCAGCGTCGGCTCGTGGCCGTTACGGCGGATCAGGCGCTTCAGCCCTTCGGGCGTATCTTCCGCCACGATCCGGCCATCATCCAGAATGGCAATCCGGTCACACAGGCGGTCGGCCTCCCCCATGTCGTGGGTGGTGATCAGGATCGTCGCGTCGTGCTTATCACGCAGTTCGTAGACGAATTCCTGCACCTCGTACTTGGAGCGCGGGTCGAGGCCGGTGGTCGGCTCGTCCAGCAGCAGCAGGATCGGCTGGGTGAGGAAGGCGCGGGCGATAGCCACTTTCTGCTGCATCCCCCGGCTCATCTCCTCCATCGGCTGCGTGTAGGTGCGTGCATCCAGGCCGAGCCGCTTGAGGATGGCGATTGCCTTCTCGCGGGCCTCGCCGCCGCTCATCCCGTACAGCCGTGCGCCATAGAGCAGGTTCTCCAGCGGGCTGAGCTTCTTGAAGAACGCCGCGTCCACCGATACCCGGTTGATCATGCGCTTGACATCCATCTCGTGCCGGATGATGTCCAGCCCGAAGACGCGCACTTCCCCCTCATCCGGGATCAGCAGGGTGGAGAGCAGGCGCACCAGCGTGCTCTTGCCGGAGCCATTAGGGCCAAGGATGCCGTAGATTTCGCCGCGATGGACATCGAGCGAGACATTGCGAACGGCTACCACCTCGTGGCGAGCCTTCTCCGCTTGCTGGCCGCTCTCCGCCGCGTCATGGCCAAACCAGCGCTCCCAGAAGGGCGGTTTTTGCACCTTAAAGCGCTTAGTCACATGGCTGACGTTCAAAGCGTCCTGATTGTGATCGATCACTATCGTCATACCGGTTTCCCTTTTGCCGAATGTTTCCCCATGGTTGTCCCGGCGTTCCCCTCAAGATAGCCGGGCGCGAAGTTTCCCCTCACTCGTAACGATCCGCCCAGGCTGGCTGCTGGTGGGATTCCCGCGCTGCTGCCAGGCCTTCAGCTTCCCCGGTCTGGCTGAGCAGCCAGCCGCCCAGACCGGCCAGCGCGCGACCCAGCAGGTGAAGCGCAGGCCGCAATAGCCAGCCGCCGGGCACCATCCCGCACCCCCGGTAATCCGGCACGCCGAGGATTTCGCGGGCCTTTTCCGGCTGGTGGGTCAGGTAGGCCAGAGTCTGGTACGTGCGCAAATCAGTCATCATCCCCTCTTGCGTATCTATAACCAACGACGCTCAGAACTTCCCCATGGCGACCAATCCAGTCACCCCGCTATGAGTACGTTGCCTGCCTGCGCCGGTTGCTCAGCCCGCAGCGGCAGCCGCCCTCTTTCCCCTCCGGGAAGGCGGGCCGCGAGCGGTCTGTGACCGCCGGAGCCGGGAACAAAACGGGCCGTGGCGAGATTACTCCCCCCACGGCCCGGACCCTGGCTTGGCGTCCTGGTGTCGCAGTCGTATGCCGGCTGCGCAACAAAAAAGGCCGTGGGGCGCGCCCACGGCCTTCTGTTACCCGATTCTTAGCGGCAACTTCCGGCGAGCAGGCGCATTACTCCCTGGGCAATAACTTCACCACCGAAGTATCTCGGCACCCAGAGACGGCAGATGAGTGTGCTGTTGAACATGCGCCTCGCTCCTTTCGCGCGTAGTCTTTCGCCAGTCTAAACGGGAATCCAAAAGCTGTCAACCCCCGAAAAGCCTTAAATCTTCCCTAACCCGGCAAAAGGCCTTAACAATAGCGAATTTCGTGACCTGGATATTAGGCTATAATTAACGAAAAGAAACTGGTCCGCCGCCTGCCCACCGAGCAACAGGTCGCCAACTGGATCGCCTGGCCAAGACTCTGGAGCGCGTGATCACTTACTAAACTGAGTCTTGCGGCTGCGCCCCCTGCCGGGTCTGACAGAGGGCGTGTTTGCTCCCGGCCAGATCATCTGCAACCACCATCACCCTGATCCCGTATTCATCCTCCAGAAACACCCGACTTCAAGCATCCGTTGGAGAGGAGCGCCGCATGTCTGATCGTGATCGCCGCCTTTCGCCCTTGCTGGCTGCTCTGGCCTTTCTGCTGGTACTGCTGATCTGGCAGGTGCCGGAATTGAACGGGCTGCTCTACCCATTCCGTTACTTCGTAACAACCATCCACGAAATGAGCCACGGCCTGGCGGCGGTGATCAGCGGCGGCACCTTTGTGGAATACCAGGTCTACGCCAGCGGTGCGGGGGTGGCCACTACCGCCCACCGTGCCCCGTGGCTGGTCATCCCGGCGGGGTATGTGGGCACAGCACTCTTCGGCGCCGTCCTGCTCTACCTGACCAACCGCAACTTATGGACCCACGTTATCGCGATGGCCCTGGGCTTCACGCTGGGGGCGATCACCCTGGTTTTTGCCCGCAACAGTACAGCCATCCTGGTCGGGCTGCTCTCTGCTGCTGCGCTCATCGCCCTCGGCTGGAAGGCCCCACGATTGCTGGTCACATTCGTGTTGAACATCCTGGCCATGCTGACCGGCCTCAACGCCGTGCTGGACGTGTGGGGCCTGCTCCATAACCTCAACGCCAGCGCGGTGACGGGGCTGGGCAATATTCCCAACGATGCCTACCACATGGCTCAGGCCGTTGGCATCCTACCCGCCGCTGGCTGGGCCGTAATCTGGATGATCCAGGCGCTGGCGCTGCTGGGATTCTCCGCCTACCTGACCTTCTGGCGACCGCTGCACCGCCGCGCTGATGATCCCACCTTCTGAAAGCATCAGCCCGGCTCGCAGGAACCGGGCTGCAATGGAGGCTGTTCGCTCTGGCTGGTGGCGGGAGAACAGCCACGCCGCGGCAGCATCGATGCTGCCGCATCGGGTCGATGCTGCCGCATCGGGTCGAGCTACCGCATGGGGGCGATGCCGGGCAACCCGGCGCAGGCCTCACTGAGTGATAGATACTGGCTGCTAATCCAGCCCAGCGAGCCAAGGTAATTCGCCCGAACCCAGCCACCGTCAGTCGTGCGCAGGTCGGCAGGCATCGACGACTGATACGGCACGCTGACCAGCACCGGGGCGCTTTCCGTCGGCATGGCCCGCATACGCACGGTGTACGTGGTGCGCACCAGGCAGGTCTGGACGCTGCCCGGTTCGACAATGGTCAGGTCAAGCTGGCCACCCCAGGTCGGGTCAAAAGGCGTTGCCGCCGGGGATTCAGCCGGGGCTGCGGGGGTGGATTCCACTGGCGCGACCGGCGGCGCGGCAACCGCCGCGGCAGCCAGCGGCGCGACCACCGTGATATTGGCGCAGGCGTCGCTCAGGTCCAGATAGCTGGCAAAGACCCAGCCTAACCGCCCGACGCCACCTTCCCCGACGAAGAAGGCCCGTACCCACTGCCCATCTGACGTCTGCATATCCGCCGGCATGGATGTCCCATAGGGGACGCGATCCAGGATGGCCGCGCCAGTCGAAGGCGCCTGACGCATACGCACAGTATAGGCACTGCGCACCAGGCAGCTGCTCACCGAGCCGGGGCGGATGATACTCGGCTCAAAGGCGCCCACCACCACGGGAACGTCCACTGGCGCAGGTGGAGCCGCCGCGCCAGCACTTCGCCGCCCGCCAACCGGAGTCGGGGCGGGCAGGCTGATCCCCGGATCGGCGGCGGTGCGCTTGGTGAACTCAGCGCGGGAAAGCGGCCCCGCCGGGCCATAAAAGACCAGCGTCCAGGTGGTATCGTAGCCGTTGGCCGGAGCGGGGGTCTTGCCGGTGAAGTACAGCTCCGCGGCGTAGCCATCCGCGCTGATGGTGTAGATCAGTTGGGCGCTATCGTAGTAGGCAGCGGCATAGGGATACACCTCACCGGGGATGATCCCCACCTCGATGCCCTGGCCATTCTCAATGCGCAGCACCTGCAGGCGGTGACCTTCCAGGAAGCATGCCCGGAAGTAGACCACATCGCCGAAACAATGCCCGCCCTGCGCGTTCGCCGGGCCGGTAAAAGCGGCCAGTACCAGCACAACCGCGATCAGGGTCAATATCCTCATGCTAGACCTGTTCACCTGAGTCGCTCCTCTCCTCCTGGCTTGCGGGGACAATGCTGTATGACACATGCTTCAACAGGCCGATCCCGGAATCATCAGTGACCAGTGCAAGCGGGCAACGAACGGCAGAAAGCCTGGCAGATCTCCAGATCAGTGCCGGCATAGAGGAAATCAAAGGTCTCCCCGTTAATCACCGTGCTATAGCTGTAGGCGCAGGGCTGCAAACCGCCGCCGCCCTGTCCTTCCATCAGACCCTGAGGTTGCTGAGCGCGGGTGATGCAGGCCAGGAAGGTCTGCGGGTTGAGCAACAGGTTGCGATTGGCGACAGCTACCACGCCCGCCACGATCGGCAGGGCGTCCTTGCTGTAGCCACTGGCCGCCACCGCACCCATCTCCTGGTAGCAGTCAGCCACGCTATCGACCATAGCGATCACCGCCGTGGCCTGAAATTGGCCCAGCAGAGCCGAACCGGCTTCCCCCAGCCCGGCGATGAACTCCTGAATGCTGCGGGCATCCAGCCGTGTATAGCCTGGCAGGTTGGGCAGGTAACTGTATGCAGGCGGTGCATTGCTGACCGGCGTAGCCAGCGGGTCAATGCCCGGCACCAGCCCACAGGCCGCGCTCAGGAGCGCCAGGGCCAGGATCAGCCCGGCCAGACTCCAGATCGGTTTGGACCGCATCATCACATCCTTCCTTCACCCATGTCAGAGACCCGATTCATACCGCCCCCACACACCTGTCTCCACCAACCCCCCGACGCCCTCACCCGGAAAGATTGATCACGACCGAATCCAGCACCTTCTGCAGCACCGGCAGCAGGAGGTCCACATCTGCACTATCGCTGGTGAAGAACGCCAGCGTGACCAGCTGCGAGCCAGCCCGGCTATAGAACAGATCAAGCTGGCCGGGGCCAAAGCGGTTATATAGCGTCCCCGGCTGCGGGATGCGATAGCTGACCCGCAGCCGCCCATCCGGCTGTTCGGCCCGGTCAATCGGCACAAAGAGGCGTGCATCGCCGTAAGCGGTGCGGCTGTGGCGCTCGACCAGCGCTGCCAGCGCCTCCGCGGCGTCCAGGGGGGTTAGCCGCAGCGCCACAAACGCGCTGTCATCTTCCGGCGCCCACAGGACCGCCAGGCCGTCCTCAACAGGCAATTGCCGCTCCTGCCAGCCTTCCGGCACGGCCAACCAGTAAAGCCGATCCGGGCCGGTGCGCAGCGTTGCACCGGGGAACGCAGTCGGTTCTGCTTCCCTCAGCAAGCCGCCGGGCCAGTTATTCCGCAGCAGCCGCACCGCGCCGAAGGCCAGAAACAGAACGATCAATACCCCGGCCAGCACCCCCACCCATCGGCGGCGACCGGCCTGGGGCGCAACGGCGGCTTCGCCTGCCTGCGCCGTTGGCAGCTTTTCCGCCGCCGGGAAGCTTTTCCCCGCCGGGATACTTCTCCGCGATGGTCTCTCCGCCGGCATGGTTGGTACGGCCAGGTCTTCAGCGCCGAGCACCGTTGGCAGGTCCTCCACCTCGCTCGCCATCTCGGCCTCGGTCGGCGCTTCCCGGCGCGGCAACATGGTGATCTCGGTGGAAGGCGGGCGCGGCAGGCGGACGCTGCTCTGTTCCGGCGAAATCGTGCGCAGCGCCTGGCTAAAGGCCGCTGCCAGCACCCCTGCTGAGGGATAGCGCAGCGCCGGGTCCTTGAGCGTCGCCCGCAGGATAACCTGTTCCACCGCCGCCGGCAGGTCAGGCCGGTAGGCGCGCGGGGAGGGCATCGGCTCGGCGATCTGCTTGAGCAGCATAGCCATTGGCGTGTCCGCCTGGAACGGCTCGCGCCCGGTCACCATCTCAAACAGCACTACCCCCAGCGCGTACACATCCGAGCGGGCATCCAGCGGGCGGCCTTCCGCCTGTTCCGGCGACATATACGCCGGCGTACCGATCAGGGCGGAACCGGTCAATCGTCCGGCGTCCTGCATAATCTGGGCAATGCCGAAGTCCGAAAGGTAGGCGTTGCCGTGCTCATCCAGCATGATGTTCGAGGGCTTGAGATCGCGGTGGATGATGCCCTCGCTGTGAGCAAAGTCCAGCGCGGCGCACACCTGCTGGATCGGTTTTTCCAGGTTAGCCAGTGGCGGCAGGCCGTCGATCAGCAGGTCGAGCATGCTACCGCCGCTCAGATAGCGCATGACGATGTAAGGGATGCCGTCCACCTCGCCAAAGTCGTAGACGGGCAGGATATGCGGATGTTCCAGTTCGGCGATGAGCTGGACTTCCCGCTTGAAACGCTCCAGGAAGGTTGGATCGTGCAGGAAAATACGCGGCAACACCTTGATTGCCACCTGGCGATTCATGTTGGTCTGGCGGGCCAGGTAAACGGTCGCCATCCCGCCACGCCCCAGTTCCCGCAGGATCTGGTAATGCCCGATCGTGCGGCCCAGCAGGTCATCGCCTGTGCCCGGCGTGGATCTATCGCCCATCATGGTGGAACCGATCATCCTCCCCATCAATGCGGTGCGGGATTGCCTACTCCCAATGGTAGGCAAGAACCGGGCCGGACGCAACCGGCAGGGATGAGAGCAGGGAGCAGGCATTGGGGCGATTATCTGGCCCCCTGGCCTCTCCACCTCCCGGTCACCCGGTCTCCCGACCCCTGATTTGCTATCCCCCTTCCCGCCCGTGTTCCGGCCTGCGCCCGGTGCGGGGCGCGACGCAGCCCCTGTGTTGACAGGGGGCGCAGCGCGGTCTACAGTTGGCAGCAATGTGCGGAATGTTGGCCCGAACCATCCCCTGCGAGGATCTGTTATGCCGCTGGAAAAACTGGAAGCCTTCATCTTTGAGCAGCTTGCCGCCACCCACCTGCCCGGCCTGAGCGCCGCCGTGGTACGCGGCGGCGACGTGATTTGGGCGCGGGGCTTCGGCTTCCGCGACCTGGCCGCCGGTCTGCCCGCCACGCCTGACACGCTGTACGGCATTGGCTCCGTCACCAAGTCGTTCACCACCCTGGCGATCATGCAACTGGCAGAAGCGGGCCTGCTCAGCGTTGATGACCCGGTCGAGAAGTTCATCCCGGAGTTTCAGGTCCGCCCCGGTGGGGAGTTGGTGCGCCTCTGGCACCTGATGACCCACACCTCCGGCCTGCCAGCGCTGGCCTACATGGAGCAGATCATCTACGCGCATACCGACGGCAGCGACATCCCCCTGCCGATCAGCACCACCGCCGATCTGCTGACCTTTATGAAGGACGCCCGCGACTGGACACTGAACAAGCCCGGCGAGCGCTGGTACTACCTCAACGAAGGTTTCGCCCTGCTGGGCGAGATCATCACCCGCGTCAGCGGTCAGCCCTATGCCGAATATGTCGCTGAGCACATCCTCAAGCCGCTGGGCATAGCCCGCACCACGTTCGACCAGGCCGCCCTGGCGGCGGACAAAAACGCCGCCGTGCCCTATGTCGTCACCCCGGAAGGCAAACGGGAACCCTCCAGCTACGTTTTCAACACACTGCAGGCCGATGGTGCGCTGGTCAGCAGCGTGGCGGAGATGGCCCGCTACATCCAGATGTATCTCAATGGCGGCGAGTACAACGGCGCGCGGCTGATCAGCGCCGCCAGTCTGGCCGAGATGCAAACGCCGCGCATCACCCAGCCAGAGCGCGGGACGCACTTCGGCCCGCCTGGCTATGCTTACGGCCTGCAGGTCACCCCGGACTTTCTGGGCCGGCAGGTGATCGGGCACGGCGGATCGGTCGGTGTGGCCACCGCGCACATGGCTTTCATCCCGGCAGAAAACATCGGGATCATGCTACTGGCCAATGGCACGGGCTATCCGATGAGCTACTTCGCCTTCTACGGCCTGGCCGAACTGCTTGGCAAAGACCCGGAGGCGTTGCCTTTCATCCGCCACATGCGCCGCCTGGAAGCCCTGACCGGAACCTACGAGACCTACAGGGCCACCATGCGCGCCCAGATTCGCCGGGCGGGCGATTTTCTCATCTACGAGAAAGCCGGCAAGCTCTCCCAGGCAAAAGCCGTGCTGATCCCGGACGACGTCAGCGACGAGGTGTCAACCTTCTACGTGCAGGATGGCGGCGGCGTGCAGATGCCGGTGGAATTCCGCCGCAAGCCGGATGGCCCCACCGAGATGATCTTTGGCCGCTACCTGTTCCGCCGCACCGGTAAACTGCCCTGATCGCCGCCGGGAGCGCAGGCCATGAGCGACCCGATCCGCATTCTCCACTTCGCCGACGCCCACATCGGGCTGGAAGCCTACGGGCGGACCGACCCGGAGACCGGTCTCAGTTCCCGCGCGGAGGATTTCTTCGCCCGGCTGGCGGAGGTGCGCGATCACGCTGCCGCGCATGGCGCCGACCTGGCGATCTTCGGCGGCGATGCCTTCCAGACGCGCAACCCTAGCCCGACCTACCAGCGCGAGTTTGCCCGCTTCGTGCGGGACCTGGCCGCGCTGTGCCCGGTGCTGTTGCTGGTCGGCAACCACGATCTACCGGCCAGCGCCGGCAAGGCCGCCAGTATCGAGATTTACGCGACGCTGGGCGTGCCTAACGTGATTGTCGGCGTGGACTACGCCCTGCACCGCATCGAGACGGTGCGCGGGCCGGTACAGGTGGCCGCTGCGCCTTACCCCGTCCGCGCCCGGCTGCTGGCGGAAGGCCAGGCGCGCGGCCTGACCCTGGCCGAACTGGACGCCGCCCTGGAGCACGCCCTGGTGGATCGGCTGCGCGCCCTGGCGGAGGAAGCCGACTCTGATCCGGCCCCGCGCGTGCTGGCCGGGCACTTCAGCGTGCGCGGGGCACGGCCCGGCAGCGAACAGGCCAACATGCTGGGCCGCGACGTGACCGTGCCCCTGGAAGCGCTGACCGACCGCCGCTGGGATTATGTAGCCCTGGGCCACCGCCACCGCCATCAGGTTCTAACGCTGCCGGGCAGCATCCCCCCGGTTGTCTACAGCGGAAGCCTGGAGCGGTTGGACTTCAGCGAAGAAGGGGAACCAAAGGGCTTTTGCTGGGCGGAGGTGGCGCGCGGCGCAGCAAGCTGGCGCTTTGTGCCGCTGGCGGCGCGGCCCTTTGTGACCGTACGGGCCGACGCCCGCGACAGCCGCGACCCGACCGCCGCCGTTCTGGCGGCCGCTGAAGAGCTGGAGATGAACGACGCCATTGTGCGCGTGATCGTCGCCCTCAGCGAGACCAACGCCCACCTGCTGCAGGAAGGCGCCATCCGCCGCGCTCTGTTCGCCGCCGGAGCCGATCACGTGGCCGCTATCCAGGTGGAGGTAGCCCACCCGGTACATGCCCGGCTGGGGGCCAGCCCGGAGCGCCTGCCACCAGAGGAACTGGTGCGGCGCTACTTTGAGGGCAAAAGCACACCGCCGGATCGCCTGCGCGATCTACTCGACGCCGCGCGGGAGATATTGAGCGACGAGGAGGCCTGACGCACGGCAGGCATAGCCTTATGCTGCTCGCCGTATGATAGACCGGCAATTTGTGACGCAACACTCAGGATTTGACGCCAGAAACGACCCATGCTCCCGATACGCCTGACCCTGCGCAACTTCCTGCCCTATCACGCCCCCGACCCGATCGTCTTTGAGGGGCTGCACCTGGCCGTGCTCAGCGGGCCGAATGGCGCGGGCAAATCTGCCCTGCTGGACGCGATCACCTGGGCGCTGTGGGGCCGCGCCCGTGGCCGCACCGACCAGGACCTGATCACCCTCGGCGCGGACGAAATGCGCGTCGAACTGGAATTCGAGCAGGAAGGCGAGCGCTACCTGGTCACGCGCGGGCGTGACCGCCGCCGGCAGACCAGCCTGAGCCTGTACCTCCGCGATAATGCCGCTGCTGGCGGCCTGCGCGACATCAGCGCCCCCACCCTGCGCGAAACGCAGGCCCGGATCACCGGCCTGCTCCGCCTGGATTACGACACGTTCGTCCATAGCGCCTTCCTGCAACAGGGCCGCGCCGACGCTTTCACCACCCGCCCACCCGCTCAGCGCCGCCAGATCCTGGCTGACATCCTGGGCCTGGGCATCTGGGAAACCTGGGCAGAGCAGGCCCGCGACCGCCTGCGCGAGATCGAAGGCGCGTTGCAGAACATCGACGGGCGGCTCTCCGAGATCGCCGACGACCTGGCCCGCCAACCCGTGCTGGAGCGCGATCTGGCCGCCGCCGAGGCCGATCACGCGGCTGCCTCCGCCGCCCTGCATGAGGCCGAAGCGGCCTACGATGCCATCCGCGATGCCCCGGCGCAACTCCGCGCCGCCCTCGACCGCCAGGCTGACCTCGACCGCCGTCTGCGGGCCTATGCCCACGACGAAGGGGCGTTGCTGGCTGAGGTTGAACGCCTGGCCGCGCGGGTCGCCGATTACCGGGCGATCATCGCCCGCCGTGAGGTCATCGAGACCGGCTTCGCCACGCTGGAAGCGGCCCGCCAGGCCGACCGATCGCTGGGTGACAAGTTGCTGTCGCTGCAGGAAGCGGAGGAACGCCGCCACGCCCTGGAGCGCCAGATCGCCGCTGCCCGCGCTGAACTGGAGGCCCAAGCCAGCGACTACCGCGGAGCCATTGAGGAACTGACCCGCCTGGCCGTTGACACGGAGTCCATCACCGCTGAGCTGGACGGCGTCGAGGCCGAGATCGCGGCGTTGCAGGCCCGCGAGGCCGAACGCGACGCGCTGCGCCAGACGATCGCCAGTCTCAAGGAGGAAGCCGCCGCCCTGCGCGGGGCCAATGACGCCCTGCGCAGGGAGATGGGCCAGATCAAGGCGCGGCTGGACACGCTCAGCGCCGCCGACCCGGATGCCGCCGAATGCCCGACCTGCCAGCAGCCATTGCCACCGCCGCGCCGCGCCGAACTGATCGCCGCCTTCCGCGCTGACGGCACCGCCCGCGGTGACCGCTACCGCGCCAACGCTACCCGCCTGCAGGCCATCCAGGTGGAACTGGCCCGCCACGACGCGGCGATGCAGACCCTGCTGGCCGACCTGAGCCGCCTGAACACCCTGCGCCAGCGGGCGGGAGAACTGCACGCCCGCCTGGAAGCCGCCCGCGACGCCGGTCAACGCCTGCAGGCCGCCCGCACCGCGCTGGCCGGCGTGGAGGCCATCCTGGCGGCGGGGAATTATGCTGGCGAAGCTCGCGCCCAGCTGGCCCTGCTCCAGGAGGAGATCGCCGCGCTAGGCTACGACCGTTCCGCCCATGCCGCCGCCCGCGAGGACCTGACCGCCTACCGTGCTTACGAGCGCCAGCAGCACGAATTGCAGATCGCTCTGGACGCCCTGCCCGCCGCCGAGGAGGCGCTGGCCGCTACTCAGGAACGGCTGGCCCGGCTGCGCGATCGGCGGGCCGAGGACGAAGCCGCCCGCGCCGCCAGCGAGGCCGAAATCGAACGCCTGCAGGCCCTGACAACCGAAGCCAACCGTCGCTTTGACCAGGCCCGCGCCGTGCGCACAGCCTTCCAGGCGACGGCGGAAAAACGCGCCCGCGCCCAGCAGGCGCTCCACGCCCTGGCCGCCGCTCGCCAGCGGCAGGAGACCCTGCAGGCGCGGCGGGAAGCGCTGGCCGCGCAGGGCAGCCTCTACACCGAGTTGCGGGAGGCTTTCGGCGGCAGCGGCATCCCGGCCATGATCATCGAGGCGGCCATCCCGGAACTGGAAAACACGGCCAATGACCTGCTGACGCGCATGACTGACGGGCGGATGCGCCTGCAAATCACCACACAGCGGGAGAAGGTCAGCGGCGGCCAGATCGACACGCTGGACATCATCATCGCCGATGAGCAGGGGACGCGCGACTACGCCCTCTATAGCGGCGGGGAAGCCTTCCGCATCGACTTCGCCCTGCGCGTGGCCCTCAGCAAGTTGCTGGCGCGCCGCGCCGGGGCACACCTGCGCACCCTGTTCATCGATGAAGGCTTTGGGACACAGGACGCCGCTGGCCGCGAGCGGCTGGTGGCGGCCATCAATGCGGTAGCTGATGACTTTGACCTGATCCTGGTCATCACCCACCTCGACGACCTGCGCGACGCCTTCCCCGCCCGCCTGGAAGTGGAGCGCACCGCCGCCGGTTCCCGTGTCCGGATCGGCTGAGCTTCCCCGCCGGGAATTTCTTACACGGTTCTGATACCGCGTTGATGTGATTCCGATATGGTTTTGCTTGACTACAGTTGCAACAATACCACAGCCTGTATGGCGTGGAATGTCAGGAGGTGCCTATGTTGATGCGTTATGACCGTTTCAACCCATTCCGTGAGATGCGCCGGATGATGGACCTGGTAGAACGCGAACTGTGGCCCTTCGAGGATGAAGCGGCGGTGAACCCGCTGGCGCTGGATGTCTCCAGCGATGACAAGCATGTGATCGTTCGTACGGCCATCCCCGGCGTCAAGCAGGAAGACATCAACATCGAAGTGCGCGATGACATCCTGACCATCTCCGCTGAATCGCGCGCAGAGTATGATGAGCAGAAGGAAAACTGGCATCGCCGCGAGCTGCGCTACGGCAAGTTCAGCCGCGCCGTGCGCCTGCCGGAAGATGTCAACTTTGAGAAGGCGGAAGCCGAGCTGGAGAACGGCATCCTGACCATCAAGCTGCCCAAGACCGAACCCAGCCCGGTCAAGAAGATCGCCGTCAAAGCCAAGAAACTGCTCGAAGCCAAGACGGAAAAGAAGTAAAACAGCACCCATCCTCACACACACAGCGCCCCGTTCGCGGGGCGTTGCGTTTTTGATTCCCGCAATCTGCTCTCCACATCCAGCTTACCTTCAGGTATGATTAACATCTGATCCATCGCTTGCCGCCAGCCAGCGTGGAGAACCCAAGTGTGACCTGCCGCTGATCACGCCGTTCCAGACCGCCGTGAATCCATGCGCTGATCTGCCTTCCGGATGGCCCAACCAGGAGAAGTCATGCCCCACCTAGCCTACGCCCCCCCGCCTGTCCGTACCGATCACACCAACGCCTTCGCCAACCACACCATGCGCGTCCGCGTACCGGATACACTCCAGCGCATCCTGGACGTCAACCCGGACTACCCGCCCGCTATCCGGGAGGCGCTCCTGCGCCTGCGGGAAGCCATCAGCGGGGACGCCCCGCTGCCCGCCCTGACCCTGCCCGCCCCGGACTACGAGGACTGGATGGCCGTCCTGGCCCCACACCTGGGCGAAACCTGGCAGGCGACCACCTGGTTTGTGGCGGAAACATACGCCTACCGCCTGATTCTGGAGGCCGTACGCTGGTGGGAAACCGGGCGCGATCCCTTCCTGCCGATCAAGACCGAAGAGGAGCAGAGCGCAGACCTGTGGGCGATGACCGCCGAAGCGCTGACGGCAAACGGCCCCGATCTGCCGCCGGATGAACGGCTGGGCCGCCTGTTAATTGGTGCGCTATGGGGCAACCGCATGGACCTCAGCTTCCCCTGGTCGATGGCCCACGGCACTGCCGCCGCCCATGACGATCTGCTGGTGGATGACAGCGATGCGATCGTGGCTCACCTGCTGGCCGCCCGCGGGCCGGTGCACCTGGTGCTGGACAATTACGGGCGCGAACTGGCCATGGACCTCGTGCTGGCCGATGCCCTGCTTGATTCGCCGGGCACGGAGAGCGTCTACCTGCACGTGAAGTTTCACCCCGGCTTCGTCAGCGATGCCACCGCCGCCGATGTCTGGCGTTTCCTGCGCCTGGCCGCTAACCGGCCTGATCCGGTGCGGCGGCTGGCCGCCCGCCTGATCGCCGCCTTTGAGGCCGGACGGCTGCGCCTGGTGGTGGATCCTTTCTGGAGCGGCGGACGCTTCTGCTGGGAGTTGCCGGAGCGCCTGCGGGCGCTGCTGGCCCCGGCGCAGCTGGTCATCTTCAAAGGCGATCTCAACTACCGCCGCCTGGTCGGGGATGCCATCTGGCCGGCGGGCGCCACATTCGCCGACGCCACAGCCACCTTCCCCGCGCCGCTGGCCGCCCTGCGCTCGATCAAGAGTGATGCCAGCGTTGGCCTGCCGACGGCCCTGGATAGCCTCAACACCGCCGACGAATCGCTGGACTGGAGCCGCTACGGCCTGGTACAGAGCCACCTGGACGTCGGTCGCTTTCGCTGACCGACAGCAAAACAGGGCAGGCAGGAAGCGCGTTTCCCCTGCCCACCCTGCGCGGATCCGCCCCGGGGCACGTCACGGGGCGAGTGATCCTACATCCCTGAGTACAGGTCGTCTGCCTGGCTCATGGTGCTCGTCTCGCCGCCCACAGCGGCGACGAACCACACATCACCGACCAGGTGGCCTGTGGTATCGCCGGGGATGACATCCCGGATCCAGGTATAAAGCGGCAAATCGTTGTAGGTGACCTGGAAAGTGCCGTCAGCGCGCTCGATCACGCCCAGCGTGCCGGGCAGTTCGGCGCTGGCCGTGGGCTGCTCACCGGCGGCCACCAGCAACGGCGGCCAGTTCACCGCGCAGCGATCGACACAGTTGGAGACGCCCGGTTGATCGTTGGCGAAGGTGTAGAGCGTCATGCCATCCGGCCCGACCAGGAAGTCGCCCAGTTCGGCGTTGCTGCTGATGGAAACCGTCGGCGGTTTGATCACGAACCACACGCCGTTGACGTTCTGGCCGGTGGCATCTCCAGCAGCCTTATCATTCACCCAGTAGTAAAGCGGCATAGCGTTGTAGGTGACCTGGCGCAGACCATCCGTCCGCTCGATCACACCCAGCGTCCCGCCCAGGCCGGGCAGGATGGCCGGTTCCTCGTCCTCGCCCACCACCAGCGGCGGCCAGTTCGCCGCGCACTGGTCATAGCAATTCGATACGCCCGGCTCATCCCGCGTGAACATGTAAAGGGTCATCCCGGTTTCGCCAACCAGGAAGGTCCCCAGTTCCGCGTTGCCGCCCAGGGCAACAGTTGGCGGCGTAGCCACAAACCAGACATCACCAACCAGGTGGCCGGTCGCGTCGCCGGGCACCCGGTCCCGAATCCAGTAGTAAAGCGGCATGCCGTTGTAAGCAACCTGACGGGTGCCATCGGTGCGGGTCACTACCCCCAGCCGGCCAGGGATGCCCGCCGCCAGCGTGGGCGTTTCATCTTCGCCGACCAGCAACGGTGGCCAGTTGACCGCGCAATCACCATAGCAATTGGTCACGCCCGGTTCGTCCATGGCGAAGATGTACAGCGTCATGCCGCTGGCATCCACCAGAAACGCGCCAAGATCGGCGTTGCCGCCGAACATCACCGTAGCCGATGCACTCTCCTGCGCGGCAACGCCGAGCACACCGGCCACCAAAAGCACCACCAGCACAAGAATACGCTTAACCATAGTCATCTCCCTGCTCCCCAGAAAACGATCTCCATGTGGGCGTCAATCGCTCACATGCTGTATTACGCTCCGGAAGGGGCGGCTGGATGCATCAAAGCCTACCAGTTTTATCTTTTTATCGGTGATGATGGAAAATCGGGAAGGGAATGCGTAAAAAACAGGGCGCGGATTCCATGGTTGCAGCGCGGATCGTCACGGAACAGGACAGTCGTTTCTGGTCTGTCCAGGACGATCGGCGTCTGAACTCGTAGAATCCGTGCCTGCCTGCTGGAAGCCGGTGAAGCTCAGTTGCCCAGCACATCCCGCCGCTGGAAGAACACCACGGACAGGGCAAACAGCACACCCGCGGCGACCAGCAGCCCGATGAAGCCCGGCCAGTAGATGCCGTCGATCAGCACCTCAGCACCGTTGTAGTACTCGTAAAACGACAGGTAGCCCAGCGCTTTGAGGGAGTCACCAGCCATATCGGTCAGCGTGGTCAGGAAGTACGCGCCGACGATGATCGCTGTCGCCAGGCCGCCCGCCGTGCCCCGGTGGCGCAGGACTGTCGAGAGCAGCAGGGCTAGCGCGGCCATCAGCAACGTGACCGGCAGGGCGTTAATCACCGCCGCCGCCAGTTGCCCCACCGAAAGCGAGAAGTTCGGGATGGTCAGGCCACCGGCCAGCATCCCGGCCAGCATCATCGCCAGGATGATCAGCAGGGCAACGATCAGCGCCATTACCTTTTCCACCACGATCTGCCAGCGCGGGGCGGGCGTGCTCAGCAGGATGTCCAGCGTCCCCCGCGCTTCTTCCCCGGACACAATGCCCAGCGCAAACAGCACGGCGTACACCGCCAGGATCAGCGGCAACATGCTGAACAGCTTGACCCCCAGGAAGCCCTCCATAGTGGCAAACTGCTTCACATCCCCAACCAGCACCTTGACGACAGGGTTTTCCAGCAATTCGCCGAACTGACTCAGCATCCCGTCAATGCTGGGGAACAGGGCGATGACCATAAAGCCCATCGCCGCCAGTGCCAGCCCCCAGCCCACGATCCCTATCCGCGAATCCCGCAAAGTCCGCCTGAAAATGATCCCCCAGGATATACCCGGTGTCATGGTTTGTATCCCTTCATCACAGTGGTTACTAGGGCAATCGCATGTGCTTCTCTAATCTGGGCATAGCACGCGGAATAGATAGTCATTGTCCCAGCCGGCCATCTTGCGTTTGGCCGCGATACCCACTTTGACGGATTTATCCTGTTTGAGCAGGTGGTTGCCATGTGGCGGAGCACGGCCATGTTCTGGGGGGCATGGTCTTTGCGAAGGCGGGCTTCATCTTCACGGAAAGCGATGTCCAGCACCCAGTGGAGGCCGTTTTCAATCTGCCAATGGGCCTGGATGCGCTGCAAGAACTGCCGGGCGGAAGCCCGCCAACTACTGATGAAGTAGCGGGTTGTGATTTCCGTCCTGGTACCGATGGTGCGCACGGTTATCAGTTTGACCAGGCTGGTTAGGCGTGGCCAGGTGGACGCACGGCGCAGGTAGGCCCAGTAATCGGGGTGGGCCACGACCCAACAGTGCCGGATTTCACGGCGGCCATGCCCTTCGGTGACCTGTTTGTAGTCATCGTAGAGCGCATCGGCATATTCGGTGTCTTCAAAACCCTCAAATAACATCTCCAGGTCTTCGTAGAGTGTGCCCTGGTTCTCTTTGACCGCCAGGATGTAGTCGGCATCTGCCGCCACGATAGCCTCGGCAATCGCACTTTGTGTGCCCATGGCGTCAATCGTCACCACACACCCGGTTATGTCCAGGGCCTCTAACAACGGCGGTATGGCGGTGATTTCATTGCTTTTGTCCTCCACCTGCCGCTGTCCCAGCACCAGTCGGTTCGCTGTTGCCCAGGCATTCACCATCCAAATGCCCTCTCGGCCATGGGGCCGGTCATGCGACCGCCGTAGCTTCTTGCCATCCACACTGACTAACTGACCTTGCGTGTGTTGGCACAGGCTTTGTGTCCAGGTGATGAACCGGGCTTGAAACGCTTCCGGGTCTAGCCAGCGAAACACTCGGCCAAAGGTGTCATGCGACGGTATCCCATGGCTCAAGTCCAGGAAGCTTGCCAGCCACCCCTGCTTCGCCTTGCCGTACCGTTCGATGTCTACCCAGTTGTCGGCTCCACAAATCACCCCCAGGATGGCGATGACAATGATATTCATCAGCGGATGTGTGCATTGATGGTCATTGCGCGGGTCTTCCAGGTCTGCAAAGTATGCGAGCAAGCTCGTTTCGGGTAGCATGGCAGCCTCCTTGTCGTTTGGCTGCCATTGTCCTACATTAGAGTTTCACATGCGATTGCCCTACAGTGGTTACCCCCCCACTGATCATGATAGCAGAAAACACAGGGCGCGGGCCTCCCCCGCCGGGGGGAAGCCCGCGTCCAGAGGTGTATGATGGGCGTCGCTATACGGCCAGGTCGCGGCGCTGGAAGAAGTAGAGCGCCAGCCCCAGCAACGCCAGGCTCACTACCAGCAGCAGCAGGAAGTTCCCCCACTGCACGCCATCCAGCAGCACGCGGAACGGGGCGTAGTACTTGTAGAAGGAGAAGTTCTGCAGCGTCTTGAGCAGCCCCGATTCAGCCATATCCGCGAATGAATTGATGAAGTACGAAGCCACAATGATCCCGGCAGCTACGCCGCCTGCCTGCCCGCGCGAACGCATCACCGTCGAGAGGCACAGCGCCAGAGTCATCATCAGCAGCACAGTCGGGATCACATTGATCATCGCCACGACGATCATGCTCAGATTCATCTCGGCCAGCTCAGGCGTCATGGCCACCGCTGCGATCATGGCCAGTGCTGAGAGCGCCAGGATGATGACCAGAGCGACCAGGAACGCCACCGTCTTCTCAATGATGATCCGCCAGCGCGGGATGGGGGTGCTGAGCAGCAGGTCCAGCGTGCCCCGATCTTCCTCCCCGCCGACGATGCCCAGCCCGAACATCACCGCGAAAACGGCCAACACCAGCGGCGCCCAGGTGAAGAACTCTATGCCCAGGAAGCCTTCCGGCGAGGTGTAATCCAGTTCGCCCAGATCGCCGAACAGAGCGCCGAACAGCGGGCTTTCCAGCAGTTCGTTGAACTGCTCAAACTGAGCGATCATCGGGAAAACGATCGTCACATAGAAAGCCAGCACGCCAATCCCGATGCTCCACCACAGGATACTGCGCCGGTGATCGTACAGCGTGCGCCGAAAGATCGCGCCTGCGTTGTTCATGCCTGCCCCCCCTTCTTCTTACCTTCGCCGTAGTACTCCAGGAAGATCTCTTCCAGGCTAGGCTCTTCATACGTCAGATCAATGACATGGTACTGCGCCGCCAGCTTGATCACCGGGTCCAGTTCGCCAGTCACCCGGAAGCGGATCGAGTCGTTTTCGCGGCTAACATCGGAAACGCCCTCCAGCCGCTCAAAGGCTGACGGATCGGCCCCGTTGGCGACCTTGAGCGTCATCCAGCGGAAGCGAACCTGCTTGAGCGCGCTGATGCGCTCGACAGCCTGCAGGCGGCCTTTGTTGAGGATGCCCACCCGGTCGCAGATTGTCTCCACCTCGCGCAGGTTATGCGAGGAGAGGAAGACAGTGCGCCCCTCGGCGGTGACCTCGCGCATCAGCTGGTAGAACGTCTGTTGCACCAGCGGGTCAAGGCCGTTAGTTGGCTCGTCCAGGATCAGTACCTGCGGCTTGTGCATCAGCGCCTGGATCAGGCCGATCTTGCGCTTCATGCCGGATGAGCAGTCGCGCACACGGCGGTTCATGTCCATGTCCAGCCGCTCGGCCAGTTCGCCGACGTACTTCTCATCGATCCCGCCGCGCAACTCGCCCAGGTAGCGGACCACTTCCCAGCCGGTCATCTGCTCCCACAGACCCAGTTCGCCGGGCAGATTGCCGATATGGCGGTGCAAGGCCACGCTATCCCGCTGCACATCCATGCCCAGGATCGTTGCGTGACCTGCAGTCGGGCGGATCAGGTCCAGCAGCATGCGGATGGTGGTTGTCTTGCCAGCGCCGTTCGGCCCCAGATAGCCGAAGATTTCGCCCTGGTAGACATCCAGATTAAGGTCATTGAGGGCTTGCACGCTGCCGTAATGTTTGGTCAGCCCTTCAATGTGGATGATCACCCTATCAGTGTTCATAACTCCCCCTATCGAGTCGAAGCAGCGCCACGCGCGCTGTGGTTTGTTGAGCGAACAAATCATAGCACGAATTATGACGCTGTCTGCCCCTACACTTTGGGGGGTGTTCCTATGAGTAGTTGGGGGTGGCTTCAGGCATTTTTGGCACACACAGCCACAAAATGGACAGCCGCCGCTTCCGGCAGCAGCCGGGCCGCCTGCCGGCTGAGCCAGAACAGCACATCATTGAAGGCCAGATAGGTCGGATCGTCGATGGCATGGAAAGCGACTGGCCGCAGGCCTGCCCCTTCCGCCAGCGCGATCACCCGGCGGCGCGTGTTGGCGCGGTAGACGACCGGGAAAGCATCCGCTTCCGCCCGCCCATAGAGCCGTGGCACCAGCCACCGTTGCAGAGGGAACAGCGCCTGGTTGAGCAGGGCGATGGGGCTATAGCGGTTCGGGGCCAGGCAGATAAACACCCCGCCGGGGCGCAGGACACGGGCTACCTCAGCGAAGGTCCGCTCCGGCGCGGGCAAATGCTCCAGCACCCAGGCGGCGATGGCCACGTCAACCACCGCCGCGGGCAGCGGGATCGCCTCCGAGAGGGCAACGGCGCGGCGGAGCGCCGGCAAGCGATGTTCCACCAGTGAGGCCAGGTCCGGGTCGATGCCCAGCGGGCGCAGACCGTCCACATCAGCCAGTTGCTCCAGGACGCCACCCCGACCGCAGCCGATATCCAGCACCACCGGGCGTTCCCGCCCGGCCAGCGCCGCCCGGATCGCGCCCTCGTAGACGGCCGTCGCCGGTTGCCAGCCGGGACGCAGGCGGGCGTAACGGGCGCGGTAGGCATTCTGGCGGTCAAGCGTCAGGGGCATACCGACCAAACCCTGTCCGTAAAAACAAGTGCACGGGTCATTGTGCAGCGAAATTAAGCAAGATTCAACACATTGGCGCAGACTCTCGTATAATAAGTCAGGGGGCCGATGATGCACTGGCTGCCTGGAGCCAGCGCCGACCACCTCTTTGTTCGTCTTCGCGGTTGTTTGTCGAGTATGTGAAGGAGATCAAGGGGGATGAGAAGAACATATGTACTTTTAGGGATCGCCCTGATCCTGGTGCTTGCCGGGAGTCTGATCGCCTGGGCGGCGCAGACGGCAGGCGGGACGATCACTGTGCAGGATGTGCGTTTCGAAGGCACAGACGGCAAACAGATGAGCGCTCTGCTCTACATTCCGCCGGGCGTCAGCGCCGAGTCGCCCGCGCCGGGTGTGCTGGCTGTCCACGGCTACATCAACTCACGGGAGACCCAGGACGGCTTTGCCATCGAGTTTGCGCGCCGGGGGTATGTGGTTCTGGCTCTTGACCAGACCGGTCACGGCTACTCCGCTCCACCGGCCTTCGCCAACGGCTTTGGCGGCCCAGATGGGCTGGCTTACCTCCGCAGCCTGGACATCGTCGACAAAGACAACGTCGCGGTGACCGGCCATTCGATGGGCGGCTGGGCGGCAGCCATCGCCGCCGGTACCTACCCGGATGACTACAAAGCCATCATCCTGGAAGGCTCGTCCACCGGCACCTTTGGCGCACCGGATGGCAACGCCGAGTTCCCGCGCAACCTGGGCCTGATCTTCAGCCAGTTTGATGAGTTCGCCCAGTTGATGTGGGGCGCCACCACCGCGCCAGAGATCGTTAACACCGAAAAGCTGCAGACACTGTTCGGCACCGACGAACCGGTCGTGATCGGGCAGCTTTACGGCTCGGTTGAAGAGGGCACGGCCCGCAAGCTGTACATGCCGGGCGTCACCCACCCCGGCGATCACATCTCGCAGGAAGCCATCGCCAATGCCGTCGAATGGCTGCAACTGACACTGGAGGGCGGCAACGACCTGCCCCCGACTGACCAGATCTGGTACTGGCGCGAGATCGGCGGCTTCATCGCCCTGCTGGGCATGATCCTGTTCATGTTCCCGCTGGGCGAAGTGCTGCTCCAGACCAGCTTCTTCAAGGAACTGGCGGATCCGATGCCGGAGTTCAAGGGCCTCAAGGGGTGGGGCTGGTGGGTCGGCGTCCTGCTGGCAGCCGGCATTCCCATCGTCACCTACTACTGGCTGCAGCATCAGGGCAATAGCTGGTTCCCGGCCGGTTCCTTCTGGCCACAGAACATCACCACCGGGCTGGTCACCTGGGCGCTGGGCAACGCCGTGATCTCGCTGGTGCTCTTCCTGCTGTGGCACTTCCTGCTGAACAAGGGCGCCACCGCCGACAACTATGGCCTGACCTGGCAGGGCGGTCTGAACTGGGCCAAGATCGGCAAGTCGCTGCTGCTGGCCATTGCTATCTTCATCCCGACCTACCTGCTGTTGATCCTGGCCAATCTGATCTTCATGATCGACTTCCGTCTGTGGGTGCTGGCCTTCAAGCCGATGAGCACACTGCACTTCCAGATCATGCTGGCCTACCTGCCGTTCTTCGGGCTGTTCTTCCTGGTACTGAGCACCACGCTAACCAGCCAGCTGCGCCGGGTGGACGCCCAGGGCCAGCCGCAAGCGCTGGACAAGGCCCTGCCACTGAGCGCGGTCATCCTGGCCATCGGCTTCGTGGTGTTGCTGCTGATCCAGTACCTGCCGCTGTTCGCTGGCGGGACGATGCCGCTGGCCGAACCGCTGCTGACGATCGTCGCCATCCAGATCGTGCCGCTGATGGTCATCATCGGTCTGGTGCTGACCTTCTTCTTCTACAAGACCGGGCGTGTCTATACCGGCGCGTTCCTGGTGGCGATCCTGATCACGTGGTATATCGTTGCCGGGCAGGCCATTCACTTCGCCTTCTAAGCGCCTGCTCAACACCAACAAGACTCAGGACAAGGGGTTCAAGCCCTTGATCCTGAGCACGCCAAAGAGGCTTTACGGGACGATTCCAGGCTGGCCTACCCCCTGCTGGAAGAAGAGGCCCTCGCCGCATGGCGGGGGCCTCCCAGTTTGCGGCGCAGCGAGGCTTCCCAACCGATCAGACAGCATCAAAAAGGGGCGGGGGTGTTCAGCCCCCGCCCCGAAACGCTATTAACCCACGTGGTTACGGTACACAGAGACCGGCGCTATAGCTGTTAAGGATGGCGGTCAACTGGGCATACAGCACGCGGTTGGCCCGGCCCATGCCCCGATCGGGATCAGTCGCACTGAGCAGGTTGTAGGCCAGTGTCATCGACGAGTCCACATCACCGGGCACCGGCGCGCCGTTGAGGATATGCGCCTGCGCGCCGATATACGCCCGCGCCAGATCGAACCACAGCTGGCCGCGACCCGGCGCCGCCAGCACCTCAGCATACGTCTTGCCCCACAGGAAGACCTCATGACCGCCCCGCAGCCCCAAGACCGCCAGGGTCGTCTCGTCCATCGCACACGCTGCTGCCTGCGCTGCCGGAACCAGCCGGATGGCGTCTGCACCATAGACACGCCGGTTGCCGTACATGGCCTCGACCGGCATCTCCGTCGCGCCATCCGGCAGACTGATGAGCGACATCTCGATGTGCATGAACAGGTCATCCAGCCCGTCATGGTTCACGTCGCGGATCTGGATCATGTAGCCATTGCCGCGCATCGCCACCGGCGCGCCCGCCACCCGGACAGTTGCCGGGTCGACCCGTGTTGCATCGAAGTACGGTGTACTCAGCAGCGCCACAGGTAGCGTACCCTTCGCTTTCGGGTTGACCGGGCTGACATCCGCGCCCGGCTTGACATCGAACGGCACCTCAAAATCCAGCACCAGACCCAGCAAGACCGGGTCATGGTCAGAGGAGCGGTACGGATCCGGCCTGTAGAGCACCGCCTGGTTGTAGTTGTTGTAGTCCAGCGCAACCGGCTCATCAGCGTTGATGTGCCAGTGACCGGCGCCGGTCACCTGCCGCGCCAGATTGGCGATCGCCAGGGCATGGTCGAGGTAGCCAGACTGCGCCTGGAAGTTGTAGGAGTAGGCATACGGGCCGGCGAACGCCTCGATCAGGTCCACATAGCCCGCACCCTTAAGCAGCCGGACCGGGTCTTCCATCGCGTAGGCGTTCAGGTCGCCGATAATCAGAAAGTCGGGGTCCTGACTGCCCGTCGGATCACTCGCCAGCCAGTCAACCAGAGCGTCGGCAGCGTTGGTGCGGACAATGTTGCAGTTGCCCTGCCCGTCGCCGGTATCCGGATCGCCCAGATCGTCGCAGGCCGAACCTTTCGACTTGAGATGGTTGACCACTACGGTGAAGCGCGCCCCGGTCGCTATTTCCTCAAACGTCTGGGCCAGCGCCGGGCGGTTGCGCGTGTCGATGAAGCGCGGGTCAACCGACGAGTCAAGGATGGCGGCGCTGCCATAGGGCGTCACGACAGCTGGCTTATAGATCAGAGCCACCGCGATGGCGTCCGTGCCGAGGTAAGGCCGCCCCGGATCGATATAGGCGTATGTGCCGGGGACAGTCGCAGCATTGAGGCCATTGACCAGGTCGGCCACTGCACTCTCCGGCCCGTAACCGTCATTCTCGATCTCCATCAGGCCGATCACATCTGCGTCAAGGGTCGTGAGCGCACTGATGATCTTATCCCGCTGTCGCGTAAATTCGAACGCGCTGTCCGCGCCACGGCACTCCATGTTGCCCGCTGGACCACAGATCCAGGCCCCGGTGTCGATCGTGTTGAAGTAGTTGAGCACGTTAAAGGCGGCCACCTGTACATCACCGCCAACGGGGATCGGCGTGATGGGACGCTCATTGACGCGGGTGAAGACCACCGGCTGCGTCGGGTGAATCTCCCAGGCATCGAAGCTGTAGCTCAGGACGCCGGTCACACCAGAAGTGGTATCGCCCACGCGCAGCGTATTGTCAGCCATGAAATAGGGCGGCAGTGGCAGTGGATTCTGGGCTGTGCGACCGTCATCGATCTGGATGCGGCTGCGGTTGTTAAGATCCTGCAGCGCAACCGCCGCCGCGCCAGGCATGACCACGTTGGTCGGCGTGTACAGCCGGCCACCGACCGAGAGATCGACCTCGCCATAGCGGCCTAGCGTGTAGTTGCCGCTGACCGTCAGTGGCCCCGGCACGGTGATCAACATGCCTTCATACTGCTCCCACAGGGCCAGGCTGGCGATCGGCAGGGTAACGGTGGTGGGAGCCACCGTGTCAGTCCCGCAAACGAGCAGCTTGGTGATGCTGCCGAGCTGGGTCAGGCCGTAATACTCCGTGACCTTGCCCTCGACGCGCACCACATCCCCGACAGCCACGTTCACACCGAACGTACTGTCAAAAACGAAGATACCTTCTGAGGTGGCAGGATTGGCGTCAGCGTCGGCGGGTTCTTCCTGCAGGTAAAAGCCACGCAGCGCAGCTGTGCCCTGGAAGTCGCCGACGACCACCCCCTCGATCACCACCGGGTCAGGCGACCCGGCCAGCGGACTGGCCGCCCCGCTGCCCTGCACGTCATGAATCGGCGTAGCCGGGTCGCCGCAGACAAACTTGGGTGGCTCCGGCACGGCTGCATTGACCTGCGCCGGCGTATTGAGCGCCTCGCCGAAGAGGGGCGTCCCGGTGAAGCCAGAGATGCCCGCCAGGTCAAAGTCGTTGCGCAGCCAGTCGGCGGGGCTGTTCGTATCCGCTGCGTTGGGAATCCGCGACGCGCCGCCCGGTGTAAAGCTCACGCCGTCAAAGCCGGGGGCCAGGACAGTCTCCGCATAGGTGCGGTCGGCTGGACCGCCGTCAGAGACAGCAACGCTGTCAACGACACGCGCCCAAGGCATGAAGTTCAAGAAGCCGTCGTTGTCAGGGTCCAGGTCCTGGCCAACGGTGCCAACGAAACCTTCTACCAGTAACAGGCTCATCGTGCCGTTTTCCAGCGTCTCCGTCAGGAAGCCGGTAAACCACAGGCCAAGCGGATCGGTTGTGCCCAGCGGGTGGGCACTGTCGATGACGCCCGGCGTGCCGCCGACCTCCGTCTCGCCCTCAATTTGGACCACAGCGTAGGCGCTGTAATCGGTGTTCGGGTCGCCGGCGATCTCGATGTACTCGTGGTTGTCGGCGCCGGTGTGATTGGCGACGAACTCATTGATCAGCGGCGGGCGGGCAGTGCCAAACAACCGGTTGACGCCTCCGGGCGTGTTGTACGCTTCGCCGACAGCCGGTGTGCCGGTGAAACCGGGTAGCCCCGCGCCATCAAAGTCGTTGGGCATCCAGTCGGCGACGGTGTCGGTGTCTGCGCCATTGGGGATACGCGATGCGCCGCCAGGCGTGAATGCCGATCCGCCAAAGCCGGGCGCCAGCACCGTCCCGGTGTACGTCGCGTCGCCCACCCCGCCATCGCTAACAGCCACGCCGTCAACGATGCGCGTCCAGGGTGTAACGTCCAGCCCACCGTTGTTGTCGGTGTCCAGGTCCTGGCCAACAATGCCACTGAAGCCTTCCACCAGCAGCAGGGTGAGCGTGCCATTCTCAATGAGGTTGTTCAGGAAGCCGGTCGTCCAGAAGCCAGTCGGGCCGGTCAGGCCCAGCGGAAAGGCGCTATCAACAGTGCCAGCGCCAGTGCCGTCACCCTCGATCTGAAGCAGTGTCAGGGTGCTATAGTAGGTGTTCGGGGCGCCGAAGATTTCCACATATTCGCTGGTATCAGTGCCAGTGTGGTTGGCGACAAACTCGTTGATGACCGGATCGCCACCAATGGCGCGGGCAGGTATTGCAGCCACCACGGGTAAGGCAAGAAGCACCAGCATCAGTACAGCAGCAATGAAAAGCGTTTTTCGATCAGTCACAAATGGTCGGAGCATCTTTCTCCTCACGGATAAAATAAGCGGCGCAGCAGGATAAGCGAAGATAGGCCCGCGCCTCAACAAACTTTCCGCGCTCGGGGTACATCCACTACAGTAAACACTCTCCGAGCGGCTGATGGCAGGTCAGGTATAGCCGGCTCCCCCTTTGTCTCCTGGGTCGTTAACACAGCCCGGAAAAATAGCCTAATAGTCCTATTGATTGTTTTACCAGCAATTTGCCTGCTGGGTGGTAAAAAAGGGTAAAAAAGTGGTGGATGTTATGAAACTCAAACCATTCCGCCACGCCTGCCCCCGGGCCGGGGATGACGATGCTCCCTTCCTGGCGGACAAAACGCCTGATCAGGACTAACGCCTGCTTTTTTTGTGATAAGCATTAGTTACCGGCCATCAGCAGATCGATTACCCTTGAGCCGATGTGAAGCCTTTCACAATCATACAGTGTCGATTCCAGCCCTACCATCCGCGCAGCCGGAACATCGCCGCTTCAACGCCCCGCCGGACACTGCCCCAAAAACGGAGTAAGACGATCATGAGCTTCAAAATCATGCCCAAAGCCGCCCTCCCGGACTGGGTCACCTGGCTGAAGAACCGTTACCGGGTTGTCGGCCCCACCGCCCGCCAGGGCCAGTATGTATTCGCCGAGATCGCCAGCCCGGACGAGCTGGTCCTCGATTACCCGACCAGCGTCCTGCCGCCCAAGAAGTACCTGCTGCCCCAGCGCGAGACGCTCTTCACCTTCGATGCGCAGAGCATGCAGATGAAGGCGAATATCGAATGGGAGCCAACAGTGATCCTGGGCGTACATACCTGCGACATGCACGCCATCCGGCTGCTGGACAAGGTGCACGCCACTGGCTACACCGATCAGCACTACCAGGCTCACCGGCAGCATACCACCCTGGTCAGCATCGAATGCCTCAGCCCGTGCATGGAACAGTCCTTCTGCAAGAGCATGGGGACGCTCACCGTGCCGGAAGACTACGACCTGCACCTGACCGACCTGGGCGACAGCTACGGCGTCGATGTCGGCTCGGAAAAGGGCGAGGCGCTGCTGCAGGGCTTCACCGCCATCTGGGACCCCACCAGCGAAGACTACCAGCGCATCAACAAGGTCATGGCCGAAAAATGGCCGCGCTTCTCCTACCGGCTCAATTTCGACGTGACCGAGCTGCCTGACCTGCTGGCCCTGAGCAACAACAGTTCACTCTGGAACGAACTGGGGGACATCTGCCTGGGCTGCGGGCAGTGCACCAAGGTCTGCCCGACCTGCTACTGCTTCGACGTGCGTGATGAGGTTGACCTGAGCCTGACCAAAGGGCAACGCACCCGCACCTGGGACTCCTGCCAGATCGATCGTTTCGCCACGGTGGCCGGCGGCCATAACTTCCGCTCCACGCGCGCCCTGCGCAACCGTCACCGCTTTATGCGCAAGGGCAAGTACCACCTGGAAGCCTACGGCCTGATCGGCTGCGTGGGCTGCGGGCGCTGTGCAGCGGCCTGCCTGGTGCACATTACCCCTGTTGATACCTTTAATGAACTGTACCGCCGCCACAAGAAGGGTGAAATTCTGGAGGAGGCCAAGCAAGCATGACCACCCTGCTCAAAGAAACCCTCAAACACTCATCGATCTACATGCCCACGCCAGCGCGGATCACCGCTGTAAAAGACCTGACGGCGCTGGAGAAGCTTTTCACCATCGAACTGCCCAGCGGGTTTTCCCTCAATCACCGCCCCGGCCAGTTCGTGCAGATCTCCGTGCTGGGCGTTGGCGAAGCGCCGATCAGCATCTCATCCTCGCCCAGCCGCAGCAACGGCAGCTTTGAGGTGTGTGTGCGTCGTGTGGGTAGCGTGACCAACGCCATGCATGCCCTCAAGCCGGGGGCCATGCTGGGGCTGCGCGGCCCCTTCGGGCGCGGCTTCCCGGTGGAGCGCTTCCGCGGCAAGGATATCCTCTTTGTGCCGGGCGGCCTGGGGCTGGCCCCGCTGCGCTCCCTGATCAACGAGGTGCTTGACGAGCGCGGCAAGTACGGCCGGGTGATCATCCTCTACGGCACCCGCTCCCCATCCGAAATCCTGTTCCGCGATGAGATTGCGCAGTGGCAACAACGGACTGATATCGAGTTCCACATGACGGTTGACCGGGCCGACGAGAGCTGGACGGGCAATGTCGGCGTAGTGACCACCCTCTTCCCCAAGGTCCAGATCCATCCGCGCAACATGGTGGCCGTTGTCGTTGGCCCGCCGGTCATGTATCGCTTTGTCCTGATGGAACTGCTGGGCAAGGGCATCGCCGAAGGCAACATCTGGTTCAGCTTTGAGCGCCACATGAAGTGCGGTGTGGGCAAGTGCGGCCACTGCCAGATGCATCACATCTACACCTGCCAGGACGGCCCTTCCTTCTCGTATGCCGAAATCAAGCACCTGGAGGAGGCGCTCTGATGTCTGCCAAACCCAAAGTTGCCTTTTTTGAATTCACCAGTTGCGAGGGTTGCCAGCTCACCGTGGTTGACTCGCTGCAGGATCATCCGGAATTGCTGGACACGGTGGAGATCGTCCAGTTCCGGGAAGCCATGAGCGAGAAGGGCGAGGACTACGCCATCGCCTTCATCGAAGGCTCCTGCTCACGGCCCAGCGATGAGCCGAAGCTGCAGGCCATCCGGCAGCAGGCGGCCATCGTCGTAGCCCTGGGCGCGTGCGCACATCTGGGTGGCGTCAACGCCATCCGCAACCGCATGCCCCTGCAGGAAGTCCGCGAATACGTCTATGGCGATCGGGCCGAATGGTTCGAGACTTATGAACCGCGCCCGATCAAGGACGTGATCAAGGTTGACGCCGTCATCCCCGGCTGCCCCATCGATCGGCGGGAATTCATCAAGGCGGTGACGCACCTGCTGCAGGGTCGGATGCCCTTCATCCCCGATCAGCCGCTGTGCATGGAGTGCAAGCTCAAGGAAAACATCTGCGTCTATACGCGGGGCAAGGTCTGCCTGGGGCCGATCACGCTGGCCGGTTGCGACGCCATCTGCCCGACCTACGGTGACGGTTGCGAGGGTTGCCGCGGCCTGATCGCCAACCCCAACATCGAGGCCATGCGCCAGGTCATGCACGAGCATGGCCTGACCGACGAGGCTATCGACGCGAAGCTCTCCATGTTCCTGACCAACCAGATCATGGCATTGGAAGAGGCAGGCTAACCCATGACCACCAAATCCCTGAAGGTAGATGTCCATCACCTCACCCGTGTGGAGGGCCACGGGAACATCGTTGTCGATGTTCAGAATGGCGAATTGAAGCAGTGCGAGCTGCAGATCGTCGAAACGCCACGCTTCTTTGAGGCTATGCTGCGCGGGCGGCCCTACAGCGATTCCTCACACATTACCTCGCGCATCTGCGGCATCTGCGCCGTCGGCCATGCCACAGCCTCCCTGCGCGCTACGGAAAAGGCGCTCGGCGTCCAGCCCAGCGAGCAGACTGTCCTGCTGCGTAAGCTGAATTTTCACGGTGAAATCCTGGATAGCCACATCCTGCACGCCTATATGCTTGTCGCGCCGGACTTTCTGGGCGTCGGCAGCGTCATCCCGCTGGCCAAGAGCGCCCCGGAAGTCGTCCTGCGCGCCCTGCGGATGAAGAAGCTGGCCGGCGACCTGTGCAAGGCGATTAGCGGACGCCACACGCATCCCATCGCCATGACGGTTGGCGGCTTCACCCACTTCCCAACCAGCGAGGAATTGGCCGCTCTGCGCGAACGGCTGGTTGCCATGCGCGCCGATGTGGACACCACCGTTGAACTCTTCAGCACGCTGCCAATACCGGACTTCTCCCGCGATACGGAATACATCGCCCTGCACAAGCCGGACGAATACTGCTTCATCGACGGCGTGATCGCCAGCACGGATGGCGGCACCTGGCCGACCGAGGATTACCGCCGGGTGACCAACGAAACCATCGTGCCTCATTCCAGCGCCAAGCACACAGCCAACCAGCGCGAGTCGTATATGGTCGGGGCGCTGGCTCGCTTCAACGTGAACTACGACCAGCTCCATCCCCGCGCCAAAGCCGCCGCTGCTACGCTGGGCCTCAAGCCCAAGAACACCAACCCGTACATGAACACCGTTGCCCAGGTAGTGGAGATCGTCCACTGTGTGGAAGACGCCATCCGCCTGATCGACCAGCTACTGGCCCGCGGCGTTGTCTGGGAAGAACCAGCCCCGCCCACCCGCCTGTCCGGCGAGGGCGTCGGCGCATGCGACGTGCCGCGCGGAACGCTCTTCCACAACTACGTAATCGAAGATGGCAAGGTGATCGGCGCCAACTGTATCATCCCGACCGGCCAGAACCTGGCCAACATCGAGGCCGACATGCGCAAACTGGTGCCGGAAATCCTGGACCGTACCCAGGAACAGATCACCCGGGCCCTGGAGATGCTGGTGCGCGCTTACGACCCGTGCATTTCCTGCTCGACTCACCTGCTGAATGTGCAGTTTGTCTGATCATCACGACCCTTCCCCGGCGCCGGGACGCACGCTCGTCCTGGCGCTGGGCAACCCGCTGCGTGGCGATGATGGCGTGGGGCAGGCGGTTGTTGAGCGCCTGGCGGCGGAGAGTCTGCCACCCGACGTGACCGTGCAGGATGGCGGCACGCCCGGCCTGGAGACCGTCCTGCTGCTGCAGGGCTATGGACGGGCGATCATCGTCGATGCGGCGGAAATGGGCCGTGCGCCGGGGGAGTGGGTTCGCTTTACTTTAAAAGATGCTACACTGACAGCAAATGACCTGCATGCGCGTGTAGCGGTCCATTACGCCGGGCTGGCCGAAGCCCTGGCCCTGGGAGAAGCGCTGGATGTCCTGCCCGCCGCGATCACCATCTACGGCGTCCAGCCCCTGAACCTTGATTGGACAGTCGGGCTGAGCGAGCCGGTCAGGGCTGCCATCCCGGCGCTGTGCGCGGCTATCCTGGACGAGCTTAAGTCCACCAGTTAAGAATTGAGGGGACGATGCCTAAAGCAAAAATCCTGGTCATTGACGACGATCCGGACATCGCGCTGGCTACCCGCCTGGTGCTGGAAAAGGCCGGCTACGAGGTGCTGGAAGCCCGCAGCAGTGCCGAGGGCCTGGCCAAGATCAAAGCTGAAAAACCGGATCTGATCGTGCTTGATGTGATGATGGAATCGACTACCGCCGGTTTCCAGACGGCGCTGACATTACGCAGCCGCGACCCCAAGTCGGAATACAAAGAATACAGCACCATCCCGATTATCATGCTGACTTCCATTCACTCCACCACACCGCTGCGCTTTGGACCAGAGGAAGATTATCTACCGGTGGAGGAGTTCATCGATAAGCCGATCGATCCGGAAGTACTGGTGGCCAAGGTGAACGCGCTGCTCCGTCGTTGAACGGGCGACCGGCAACCCTGAGACAGGCCAGGTGACGATGAGCACGTCCTCCAGCGCCCTCAGCCTGCTTGCCGCCTCCACCACGCGGGGATTGGCGGGCAATAACCGCCGCCTGATCCTGACGCGCTGGCTGGCCGGGGTGGTGGTTTTGCTGGCGACGGCCTTTACCGTGCATGGTTTGCGCCTGCCCCTGCCGGAGGCGCCACTATACCTGGTTGGCGGCTTCATCCTGGCCTATAACGCCGTGTTAGCGTGGCTCACCCGCCGGGCCTATACCCCCGATGATGTCGCCTACGGGCAGCGCATCCAGCGCCTTGTCCTGTGGCAGATCGGCCTGGACTGGCTGAGCATGTGGGTCTTCATGCACCTGACAGGCGGGATCGCCAGCCCCGGCATCACGTTTTTCTTCATCCATGTGGTGATGGTGACTGTCCTGCTGCCGGGGCAGTCACCATACATTTATGCTGGAATTGCCGTGCTGGGCGTAGTCCTGATCGCCATGCTGGAAGGGGCCGGTATCCTGCCGCGTTACAGCCCCCTGCCCGGTGTCGCCTGCGAACTATGCGCCAACCCCATGTATGCCGTGGCGCAGATTCTCTTCCTGGCGGTCGGACTCTTCGCCACAGCCTATATCACCGCTTCGATCATCCAGCGTCTCCGCCTGCGCGAGCGCCAGATCAGCGCCCTGCTCCAGACGGCGGAAGATGTCAACGCGACGCTGGAACTGGGCGACACGCTGGAACGGCTGGCCATCAACGCGGCGCTGGCGCTCTCCGTCTCCGGGGCGTCGATCCGCCTGCTGGATTCCAGCGGCGAGACCCTGCAAATGGCCGCCTCTTATGGCCTGAGCCGCGTTTACCTGGAAAAAGGTCCGGTGGCGCTTTCCGCCAGCCAGGTGGATCGCGAGGCGCTCACCGGCCAGGCGGTGATCGTCCACGATCCCCAGCGCGACCCGCGCGTGCAGTACCCGGCGGAGATGGCCGCCGAAGGCATTCAGAGCGTGCTGGCGGTGCCGATCCTGGGGCGGCGGCGACCCCTGGGCGTCCTGCGCGTCTATAGCCGGGAGGCGAACCGCTTCGACCGCGAAGATGCCGACTTCATCACGGCCATCGCCCAGCAGGGCGCGATCGCCATTGAGAACGCCCTGGCCCATGACGCCCTGCAACGCGCCGACCACGAACGCGCCCAGTTCGTGCGCACCGTTACCCATGAGTTGCGTGCCCCGGTCACCGGCGCCCAGAGCCTGGTGAGCCTGCTCTCCCGCAACATTGTCGGGGAACTGACCCCTGAGCAGCGGGATATCGTCAGCCGTCTGGAGAAGCGGTTTGACCTGCTGCTGGCCCTGATCGGTGACCTGTTAGCCTTCGCCGCCAGCAAGGCCGTCGACCTCAAGCAGCCCCTCGTCCCCGTCCCGCTGACCACCACGTTGCAGCAGGTTGTCGAGCGCCTGGCGCCCCAGGCGCAACACAAGGGTCTTGACTTCAGCCTGACCCTGCCACCGGAACCGTTGACCGTCCAGGCCACCGAGGAAGGGTTGGCCCGTATCTTCGAAAACCTGATCGGTAATGCGGTCAAGTACACACCGGAGGGCGGCAAAGTGCTGGTCAGCGCCTGGCGGGAAGGGCCAAGCGTCCACGTCAGCGTAGCCGACACCGGCATCGGCATCCCCGCTGAAGATATCGAGAAGCTCGGCCAGGAATTCTTCCGTGCCGCCAACGCCAGAGAGGCCAACATCACCGGCACCGGCCTGGGCATGACGATCGTCAAGCAACTGCTGGGCACGTTCGGCGGCCTGCTGAGTGTGCAGAGCGTGGTCGGGCAGGGCAGCACCTTCACTGTCACCCTGCCGCTGGCCGCCGCGAGCGATCAGCCATCCTTATAGCAGACATTGTGGCAACAATAGACAGTATTAAGAAATTTCTTGTGGCAGTTTTTAAAACATGCTACAATTTCCATGCCCACGTGATTCTGGATGACGCCTGCCCGCACCAGCGCAGGTCGTGCGGCGGCGCTCGCCAGGGCTGTTTGTCCCGTATACGCAAACTACATTTCTCGGGAGGAGACCTCACTATGTCAGGAAAGTTCGCTCGTTTTGTCAGCCTCGCCCTCGTCGTGGTGCTGGTGCTGTCGTTCGCGGCCAGCACGATCACGGCCCAGGAAGGCAAGAAGGTCTTGATCGATGCCAACGCGCTGGGTGCTTCCGACGTCCCCACGCTGGACCCCTCGCTGGCAACCGACACCAGCTCGATCCAGGTTCTGATCGAGACTAACCCTGGCCTGACCCGCACCAACGAGATCACGCTGGTGACTGAACCCGGCATGGCTACCTGGGAAGTCTCCGAGGATGGGCTGGTCTACACCTTCAGCATCCTGCCGGAAGTGCCGTGGGTGAAGTACAACCCGGAGACGGACGCGGTGGAGCAGGTTCTTGACGCCGACGGCAACCCCCGCTACGTGACCGCTGAAGACTTCGCCTTTGGCATCCGCCGTTCGATTGGCGGTCAGCTCGGTAGCTACTATGGTGGCATCATGGCTGGCTGGGTGCTCAACGGCAAGGAAGTCTACGATGGCACCAAGCCCGTGGAAGAGCTGGGTGTGAAAGCGCTGGACACCTACACCCTGGAAATCACCGCGACCCAGCCCGCCGCCTTCCTGTCCTCCATCTTCGGCATGTGGCAGGCCTATGCCCAGCCAGCGTGGGTGATCGAGGAAGCTGGCGATCTCTGGACTGAGCCGGAATACTTCCAGGGTTACGGCCCGTACACCCTCAAGGACTGGGTCCATGGGGAAAGCGTCACCCTGATCAAGAACCCCTTCTGGCCTGGCACCGACACCATCCCCGTTGCCACGATTGACGAAGTCCGGATGCTGATCCTGGATCAGAGTGCTTCGCTGGCCAACTTTGAGGCTGGCACGGCTGATATCGCCCAGGTCCCGCTGGCCGATCTCGACCGCATCCGCGCTGATGCAACGCTCTCCGAAGCGCTGTACATCGGCCCCTCCGGCTGCACCTACATCTATGGCATCAACACCGCCAAACCGCCGGTTGATGATGTCCGCGTTCGCCGTGCCCTGTCCATGACCGTCAACCGCCAGGCCCTGATCGACAATGTGCTGAAGGGTGGCCAGACGCCGGCCTACTTCTTCTCGCGTGAAGACATCCTGGCCGCTGCACCCAAGGCTGCTGACTATCCGCAATACGCGATCAGCGAGGATGTTGACGCCGCCAAGGCCCTGCTGCAGGAGTACCTGGATGAACGCGGGATCACCCTGGAGCAGATGGAGCCGATCACCCTCATGCACAATGAGAGCGAAGGCCACGCTCGTATCGCTCAGGCCATCCAGCAGATGTGGACTGAAAACCTGGGTATCAACGTGACCATCCAGACCCAGGAGTGGGGCACCTACCTGGAGACCATCAAGAACGAAACCAGCGCTCCGCAGGTCTTCCGCTATGGCTGGTGCCTGGACTACACCGATACCCACAACTTCCTGTACGACGTTTTCCACAGCTCAGTCCGCGAACTGGGCATCAGCTGGCATGACGAGAATGCCCAGCGCTTTGACCAGCTGGTTGAGCAGGCGATGTCTGAGACTGACCTGCAGAAGCGTACTGACCTCTACGCCGAGGCTGAGTACCTGCTGACCAATGCCAGTGCGGCGGTCATCCCGATCTACTTCTACACCAACCTGAATATGACCCAGCCGTGGGTGACACGCACTTACTCGCATTTCGGCCAGCAGTATTACGAGAAGTGGGATATCGACCTGGCTGCCAAGCCGTAAGGCTGGCCCCGATTGCCCGGCAGTAAACGCCGGGATACCTTGACAACAGCAATCAGGGAGAGGGGCGTCGCCCCTCTCCCTGCCCGATGACAGGTGCACTGTTGTAGCTTCGGAATGATGCAGCTTGATAATCGGGCCAGCAGGCCCGATGGCAACAAAGATAGTTCTCAAGAGGCATCATTCCGGTGCTAACGCGCTTTTGACAGTATTCACTTGTCCGATTGACACGACCACAGTCGCTCCAGCGTGAGCAGGGTCGTCATAGTCACAGGGTGAATCATGGGAAGATACATTGTCCGACGATTGCTCCAGATGTTCCTGGTCCTGTTCGTGGTGTCGTTGCTAACCTTCGCCACCATGCGTGCTGTACCCGGCGGGCCATTCTCCACGGAAAAGAATCTACCGCCGCGCGCCCTGGCGCAACTGGAAGCCAAATATAACCTGGATGAGCCGCTCTACATGCAGTACCTGCATTACATGGGCGACATCGCCATCCCGCGCCTGACCGAAAACCGGCTGCCGCCTTCGGTGCTCAACGACTACCTGATCAACATCTACATCCCCGGCATCGATAGAACCCTGCGCTGGATGAACTTCGGGCCATCTTACAAATCGGTCAGCCAGACAGTCAATAGCATCATCAAGAGCACCTTGCCTGTTTCAGCCACCCTGGGCACTGGTGCGCTGATCGTCGCTGTCTTCATCGGCATCCCGGCGGGGGTCATCGCCGCGCTCAAGCGCAACACCCGCTGGGACTACGCCGCCATGAGCGTGGCCATCATCGGCGTCTCGGTACCGGTCATCATCTCTGGCCCGATCCTGCGCTACGTCTTCGGCGTGCAGCTCAAGTGGCTACCGCCCACCGGCTGGGGCAGCTTTGAGCACATGATCATGCCCGCCTTTGCCCTGGGCTTTGCTGAATCAGCCCGCCTGGCCCGGCTGACACGAGCCAGCCTGCTCCAGGTGCTCAACGAGGATTACATCCGCACAGCGCGGGCCAAGGGCTTGCATGAGCGGATTGTCATCGGCATTCACGCCCTCAAGAATGCGATGATCCCGGTCGTCACAACCCTGGGGCCGCTCTTCGCCTTCCTGGCCACCGGCAGCTTTGTTGCCGAACTGATCTTCGGCATTCCGGGTATGGGCAAGTTCTTCGTCGTCAGCATCACCAACCGCGACTATCCGGTGATCATGGGCACTACCCTGCTGCTGGCGACGTTTGTCATCCTGGCTAACCTGTTCGTGGACCTGGTCTATGTCTGGCTGGATCCGCGCATTCAGTATTCGTAAGTTCACAGAGGAACACGCATGACCGCTACCCAGAGTCGGCAGGAACCCGGCAAGATCATTACACTGGCTGAAGAGCACAGGCAGGCCGATAACCTGTGGCTGGATGCCATCAAACGCCTGGTCCGCAACCGTATGGCGGTGCTGGGCCTGGTGATCATTCTTCTGCTCATCCTGACGGCGATCTTCGCCGAGCAACTCGCTCCTAAGAGCTACGAAGTCCAGGTACTGACGGACAACAACGCCGCCCCACAGTGGGTCATCGACCTCTTCCCGGTCATGAAGTCGATCGAAGATGGCGGCTATGTCAAGGTCAGCAACGATTATCCCCTTGGTGCGGACGACCTTGGACGGGACATCCTCAGCCGGATCATCTACGGCTCGCGGATTTCCCTGGCCATCGCCTTTGTGGGGCCGCTGGTCTCGATGCTGCTGGGGGTGCCGCTGGGCCTGGCCGCCGGCTTCTTCGGCGGGCGGGTTGACAACATCATCATGCGCATCGTCGACATCTTCTACGCCTTCCCCACCCTGTTGATCATCATCCTGATGATGGCCTACTTCCGGGGCGCCTTCAATGAATCCAGCCAGGCCGGAACGCTGGGCTACAGCCTGTACCTGGCCGACCGGGCGATGGGCGGCATGTTGTTCATCTTCATCGGCGTCGGGTTGACCTCCTGGGTTGGGCTGGCCCGCCTGACGCGTGGCGAAGTGCTCTCCGCCCGCGAGCGCGATTATGTGCTCGCCGCCCGCTCGCTGGGGGCCACCCACTTGTCAATCATGTTCCGCCACGTCATGCCCAATGTCGTTGGGCCGCTGATCGTCGCCGAGACGCTCACCATCCCGGTCTACATCCGCTACGAGGCCTTCCTGAGCTTCATCGGTCTGGGCGTCAACCGGCCTACGCCAAGCTGGGGATCGATGATCTCCGACGGCGCGCAAACGATCAGCAGTTATCCGAACCAGGCCATCTTCCCGGCTGTCGCCCTGTTCCTGGTCATGTTCGCCTTCAACTTCCTGGGCGATGGCCTGCGCGATGCGCTTGATCCGCGCATGCGCGGCATCGACTGAGCCGCAGCTATCATCGCAAAGCGTCAAGGCCCACCCCCTGCGGTGGGCCTTTGCGTTCGGGCTGGCGCTTTCCGGCGGAAATCCCTCCCGGAGTCGGGCGCGTTTCTTCCAGACCTGTGCTCCCATCCACTAGCCGCCCGCCGCTCCGGTATAATCAACGGGTATGCATCGTGGGCGTCAGTGCTGATGCCCGCCAACCCGACAAAGAGGATAGCCCATGCAAACCATCCTGAAAGGAACCGGGCGGGAAGTCATCATCAGCCCGGATCATCCGACCGTGATCATCGGCGAGCGCATCAACCCGACCGGGCGCAAGGTCTTCAGCGCAGAACTGCAGGCTGGCGACCTGAGCCGCATCCCGCAGGATGCGATAGCTCAGGTGCGGGCCGGGGCCGCTGTGCTGGACGTGAATGTCGGCGCGGCAGGGGTGGACGAAGTCCGGCTGCTGCCGCTGGCCGTACAGATGGTGCAGGAGGTGGTCGATGTGCCGGTGTGCATCGATTCGCCCAACCCGGAAGCCCTGGCCGCCGCTCTGAAGGTGGTTCAAGGGCGGGCGCTGGTCAACTCTGTCAACGGCGAGGAAGAACGCCTGCGGGCCGTGCTGCCGATCGTGGCTGAATATGGCGCAGCCGTGATCGGCCTGTGCATGGACGACAACGGCATCCCGACCGATCCTGAGGCCCGCGTCGCCATCGCGGAGAAAATTCTCCAGCGAGCGGAGACAGTCGGGATCAAGCCGCAGGATGTGATCATCGATCCGCTGGTGCTGACTATTGGCGCTGATCACCGTGCCGTCCTGACCACGCTGACCACCGCCAGTATGATCCGCGCCGCGCTGGGCAGCAACCTGACCGCCGGAGCCAGCAATGCCTCCCACGGCATGCCCGAACGCGAACTGCTCAACACCGTCTTTCTGACCGGCTTGATCCAGGCCGGGGTCAACGCCCCGATCTGCAACCCGCTCAAAAACGCCCTGGCCGTCCGCGCCGCTGACCTGATGCTGGGCCGCGACGAAATGGGCATGAACTACATCATGACTTTCCGCCAGCACCAGCAACAACAGACCGGCGGCTGAGCGCTCAGCCGCCGGTCGCAGATGTTAGCTGACGATGATGTCGTCCAGCCGGCGCTTGGGGACGTGATGTACCCCTTGCTCATCGCGCCAGTAGCGGATGTCGCCATCCGGCCCGACTTCCTCGATGACGACTTCCTCGCGCGGCTTGCCCAGCGCCAGGGCCAGCAGGACACGGTAGTGTTCCGGCAGACCCAGGGCGCGGCTGACTTCGGCGCCCTTGACCGAGCCGATGATACAGCCACCCAGCCCGCGCTCCGTCGCACCGAGCATGATGGTCTGGGCAGCGATGCCATGATCAACGCCGGGATCGTCGCTGATCGTTGTGTCATGCAGAATCAGGATGTACGCCGCCGGACGTTCGCCTTCCGCCGGGCCGCCCCAGCCAGTCAGGTACCCCGCCCAGCGCAGATGTGGGAAGATCAGGGCGTTTTTCTCCGGCGTCCAGGAGAGGTAATACTTGAGCGGCTGGCGATTGGAGCCGGAAGCCGACAGCCGGGCCAGATCAACCAGCTCACGCAGCGTCGCCTCTGCCACCGGCACATCCTGGTAAAAGCGGCGGCGCGTGCGATTCCTGCGAACCAGGTCAGACAACATAGTGAAATCCCCCTTGCGAGACCCAAAACCCTCACAATGCGGCCCTAGTATACCCCGTTGCGCGTCTGGCCCTGCCGGGCCACAATAAAGTCTGCGCCCGCCTGCCAAGGAGAAAGCCATGATCCCGCTGAACCTGCCCCCTGCCAGCTCCCCGGAGATCGATCTACCGCCGCGCATCCTGCTCGGCCCGGGTCCGAGCATGGTTCCTCCACGCGTCCTGCGGGTCATGAGCACACCCCCCGTCGGCCACATGGATGCCTCCTACCTGGCAATCATGGATCGCACGCAGGAACTGCTACGCTACGTCTTCCAGACGGAAAATGCGCTGACGTTGGTCGTGCCTGGCACGGGTACGGCGGCCATGGAAACCGCCGTCGCCAACATGGTCGAGCCGGGCGATGCCGTGCTGGTCTGTGTCAACGGGTACTTTGGCCTGCGCATCGCGGAAATGGCCCGCCGCTGCGGCGGCGACGTGCGGATAATCACCCGCCCCTGGGGCGAAGTCTTCAACGCCGATGACATCCGCGCCGCCCTGGTGGAACGTCCGGCCCGTGTCGTCGCCCTCGTTCACGGCGAGACCTCCACCGGCGCGGCCCAGCCTATGGAAGGCATCGCGGCGGCAGTGCACGACTATGACAGCATCCTGATCGTCGATACGGTCGCTTCGCTGGGCGGCGTGCCTTTTGCCGTTGACGCGCTCGACATCGATGTCTGTTACACCGGCTCGCAGAAATGCCTGAGCGCCCCGCCCGGACTCGGCCCGATCACGCTCGGCCCGCGCGCCGTGCAGAAACTGGAGGCCCGCCGGGCGCCCGTCGCCAGCTGGTACCTTGACCTGACATTGCTGCGCCAGTACTGGGACAGCCGCCGTGTCTACCACCATACCGCGCCGATCAACCTGAGCCTGGCGCTCTACGAGGCGCTGCGCCTGGTGGCGGAAGAAGGGCTGGAAGCACGCTGGGCGCGGCATCGCCGCTGCGCCGAGATGCTGTGGAACGGCCTGGAGGCGCTTGGTCTGGCGCTGCATGTCGCACCGGAGCACCGGTTGCCTTCCCTGACCACCGTCCGCGTGCCGGAAAGCGTCGATGAAGCTGCCGTCCGCAGTCGCCTTCTGGCGGAGATGAACATTGAGATCAGCGGTGGCCTGGGCGAGTTGAAAGGTAGAATCTGGCGCATTGGCCTGATGGGCTATTCGGCGCGGGAAGAAAACGTGCTGGCGCTGCTGGGCGCGCTGGACCGGCTGCTGGGCTAAACCGTTGGCCCGGCAGCCCCGCGGCGGGATCGGTCAGTAGCCGGCTTCGGCCAGGACGTCGAGCAGCACCTCAACCGCCTGCTCCACCAGCACCGCGCAAGGGATGCCGCCCCCGCCGTAGCCATGGCTGCGCAGGTCGCTGCAGATCGTCATCCCAAAGCGCGCCAGGAATGCCTCCCGGTAACGGGCGGCCAGCGCCTTGCAGGCGGCGTTGCTCTCTATCAGGTTGGCCCGCCCATTGAGAGCGCCGATGATCATCGCGCCGCCGCTCAACGCCCCACACAACTCGGCATGTGTGCCACCCAGCCCGCCGCTGAAGGCGGATGTCATGCGCCGGGTGCGTTCGTCCACGCTGCCCCATAGATGCTCGCCCACGGCGAGCACGATCGCCTCCGATCAACTGAAGCCCTGCCGCATATAGTCTCCGGCCTGGCGTCCCACCGCTGCGGGATTGCTCATCTTTTTTCTCCAATCAAGCGGCAAAGAAACGCAGACTGCGTTATAGTGGTGACCCTGTAACAAGCTGCGTTACCCATTGTACAGCGACACCGCGGCGCCGGGTACGCCGCACAGCGGTGAGGAGTAAGGCATGACTGCCAAGAGAGAGCCGAACGTCGGGCAACGCATCCGCGCCCTGCGGGAGAAACAGCGGCTGTCCCTGCGCGCTCTGGCCGAACGTTGCGGCCTGTCCATTAACGCCATCAGCCGGATCGAACGCGGTGAAAATTCACCGACGGTTTCTTCCCTGCACCAGCTGGCGATGGCCCTTGGCGTAGCCATCACGGATTTCTTTGAGGACGAAAGCAATCAGCCTGTCATTCTGGTCAGGGCCGATAACCGCCTGATCACCCGCCACAAGGGTATGGTGATCGAAAGTCTGGGTATCGGCCTGCGCCAGCAGCAGGTACAACCCTTCCTGATCGTGCTTGAGCCCGGCGCAGGCACGACGAACGAATTGATCAGCCACCCCGGAGAGGAATTTATCTTCTGCCTGGAAGGCACGCTGGACTTCCGCGTGGGCGACTATCGCTTCACCCTTTCCTCCGGCGACAGCCTGGTTTTTGAGGCCAGCCAGCCGCACGGCTTTCAGAACAGCGGAAACAGCCCGGCCAGCATGCTGGTGACCTTCAACGCCGACCGCAGCATTCAACCCACCCACCAGGGTCAGAAGTCGTCCGCCGAAAGCGCCTGAAATAGCAGCGCCAGCCGGTGACGGCTGGCGCGTGGCAATCTGCGTAAGTTGATGCTCAGTACGAGCTTTTGACCACTTCCAGCGTGTTTAACACCAGCGCCTCAACAGGAGGGCGCAGTTGCTGCAGGTAGCTGGCGTCATCACTTTCCACGCCCAGCAACCCGCTCTTGATGGCGCTCAACATCTCCGCCAGCAGACTCTGCAACGCCTCTTCCCACACCCTCTGGCGCTGATCCTCCTGTGCCGTCTGCGTTTCCGGCGTCGCTGGCGAGGGCACCTCCGCCGCTGGCGCCTCCTGTGCTGGAGGTACAGGGGTCTGCCCGCTATCCGCAATGCTTTCCGCCGCCGGTGACTCCTCCGCTGCCGTGCCCTGCGCCGCTGCTGCATCCTGCGGCGCAAGCTCTACCGTCTGTTGAGCCGGGGGAACAGCCGGTTCCGGCTCAGGCTCCGGCGGCGTGGATGGCGCAGCTGCCATCCCGCTGCCAAGCCGGGCAGTATCCAGCGACACGCTCACCACCGGCGGCGCGGCTTCCGGCGAAACCTCAGCCGGGCGGGCCGGCGGTGGCGCAGACGACAGCACCGGCGGCCCTGGCAACCGTCCCCCGGTCCATGACGTGGCTAGCAGGGAAGCGTGCAGCTTTTGCCAGGGGACAATCACTTCCTCAACCAGCCTGACGGCGTCAATCAGCCCTTCCGCTGCCACTTCGACACCCGCTGGATCCCCATGAACAGCGATCGAACTGATGCCTGCCCTTGTCTGCGAACGAGCCTGTACGCGATCGATCACTTCCTGGATGCTGATCAGCGCTTCCAGGTAAGCAACGGCCTGCCGGGCCAGGTAGAGGGCCATGCTCAGCGGCGGCTCGATCACCGCCAGGGCGGCCAGGCTGGGCTTAAGCGTGATCTTCTGGCGGGTGGAACCGCTGGCGAAATAGACAAACAGGATGAGCTGGCCCAGCCGGATCTGGTCGCCGCTGGTCACCACAAACGAAGCATCGGGCGTCAGGCGCTTCTCATTCAGCCAGGTACCGTTGGTGCTGCCCAGGTCTTCGATCAACGCCCCTTCGGAAGAGATGGTCAGCCGGGCATGGCGGCGGGAAACGCCCAGCAGATGGCCGTGGTAGGGCGTCATGTCCACGACCTCAGACGGCTGGCCTTCCACCTTGCGGCCCAGGATGATCTCGCTGCGCCCGCGCACAATCAGCGGCTGGACTTCCCCGGCAATATAGAACACAACCCCCTCGCCGATCACCTCGCGCGAGACCGGGCGTACCCCCACCGCCTTCTCAATAGCTTCATCGGAAACGTGAATGGTGGTGGTATTGGGCACCAGCGAGACGCCACACTGCGCACAGCGCAGGGCATGAGCGTCATTCTTATGCTGGCAAACCGGGCAAATCAGGATGCTGTTGCCGTGTTCCATGGAAGATCAGGCTCCTGCCGTCAAACACGCGGAATCGCTGTGCCGCCGCCAAACGCCGACTACTCCCCGACGGTGAGGCCGTGTCAGCACTCCCCGGCTACCCTCCGGATAATCACCTGCAGCCGGGCACGACTTAAGACAAAAAGGTCTGGGATAACAGTTTCCGGCAGGCAGCCCCTGTCCAGCATCGTGCCGCCTCACATCCACCCGGAGCGAGAACAGCTCGACCTGGAATGTTTCCCGTGCCCGCTAGCATCATAGCTATGGTTATTTTACCCCGCTTTCATTATAGAGTATTGCCAGATCGGCGGGCAAATGGCCTGCTCACATTGCCTGCCGGGCCGCCTGCACCGCCGCCAGCCAGACCTCCCGCACGCTGACACCATGCTCGGACGCTCGCGCCACGCAATCGTCATGCTCCGGGGCGAACTTGGGCGAGCCATTCTGTGGATACCCGATCTTGATGCGCACCTCGCCATAAGGCGTGTGTACGGTTCGCATCTCCCGCGGCAGCGCCCGGCGGATCACGCTATATTCCCGCACGCCCAGCGTCGTCGTCTGGCGGAAGAGCAGATCGCGCAGCCGCGCCGCATCCATCGGGCGGCACAGCACCTCAACGATCACCGCCGGACGATTCTTTTTCATGTGCGCCGGGGTCAGCCAGACGTCCAGCGCCCCGGCCCGCAGGGCTGCTTCCACCAGCGGCCCGTACCACTGCGGCAGCATGTCGTCCAGGTTACAGGCCAGGACGGTCAGCGTCTCGGTCACCACCGCATCCGCCGCGCCATCAACGGCGTCGCCCAGCACCAGCCGCAGCAGGTTGGGCCGGTCGGGCCAGTCGCGCGTCCCAGCGCCATAGGCAACACGCCGCACGATCATGTCTGGAGGTAGGCCGAACGACTCCGCCAGGCCGGTGATCAGCGCCGCCCCCGTCGGCGTGACCATCTCGCCCTGCACGTCAACCCCCGTCACAGGGAAGCCTTCCAGCAGCACAGCCACCGCCGGAGGGGGGACCGGAAAAACGCCATGGGCGATCCGCACGGTTCCCCCTGACCAGGGCAGCGGCGCGGAGACGATCTGTTCCACACCCAGCGCCGCCAGCCCGGCCACGCCGCCCAGCACATCCACCAGCGTGTCCACCGCGCCGATCTCGTGAAAGTGCACATCTTCCACCGCCAGGCCATGCACGCGGGCCTCGGCTTCCGCCAGGCGGGTGATCACAGCGGCGGCCCGCGCCCGGACGGATGGCAGCGCATCCGCCCGATCGATGATCGTCAGCAAATCGGCGGGGTGACGCAGCGGCTGGGATTCCGGCGCGTTAACACGGACGTGCGTCCCCACCAGGCCGCGCTTTTCCACCCGCGCCGCGAAAACGGTTACGCCGGGGATGCCGAGCGAATCGACCAGCGTTTGCAGCGCCTCCAGCGGCCAACCGGCGTCAAGCAACGCGCCAAGCAACATATCACCGCTGGTCCCGGCGAACGGATCGAGATAGGCGATTCGCGTCATCAGTGCTCCGTCATCACGAAGCGGCGCTGCCGGAGGACCGCCGCAGGCTGTTGAGGATGCGGTGAGCCGCCGCCGCCGCGCCCAGGCCATTGTCGATGTTGACCACGCAGACGCCCGGCGCGCAGCTATTGAGCATCCCCAGCAGGGCCGCCAGCCCCTGCAGACTGGCCCCGTAGCCCACGCTGGTCGGCACAGCGATGATCGGCGGCGCTACCAGCCCGCCCACCACCGTCGGCAGCGCGCCTTCCATCCCGGCCACGACGATCAGCACATCGGCCCCGGCCAGCTCATCAACATGGGCCAGCAGGCGATGCACCCCGGCCACGCCCACATCGTACAGGCGCTCCACCCGGTCGCCCAGAAACTCCAGGACGCCAACCGCTTCCTCCGCCACCGGCAGATCAGACGTGCCCGCCGCCACAACACGGGCCAGCCCAGCCGCCTGGCGGGGCATCTGCCCGACGGTGATCAGGCCCGCTGTAGCGTTAAAGTGCGCCTCCGGCAGCGCAGTGCGAACGGCATCGGCGTGGGCCTGGGCAACGCGGCTGGCCAGGGCGCACCCCTGCCGCGCGACCATGCTGGCCATGATCGCCGCTACCTGCTCCGGCGTCTTATGCCCGGCGTAAACGAACTCCGGCAATCCCTGGCGGGCAGCCCGATCGTGATCCAGCCGGGCAAAGCCCTGCACCTCCTCAAAAGTGAAGTGATGATCACTCATGGCGGGTCAACACCTCGTTGCCGCTGCCGCTGCGAAAGCCCTGCAGATCAAGCGTGACATACACATAGCCCGCCGCCTTCAGCCCGGCCACGATCTGCTCGCGGTGCGCCAACACCGTCGCGATGTCCTCCGACGAGACCTCGATCCGGGCCAGGCTGTCATGATGGCGGACGCGTAACTGCCCTAGCCCCAGGCTGCGAAGAACGCCCTCCGCCTGATCGATCCGGGCCAGAACAGCCGGCGTGATCGGGCTGCCGTAGGCAACCCGGCTGGACAGACAGGCCATCGCCGGTTTGTTCCAGTTGCGCAGGCCCAGGGTGCGGGCCAGATGGCGGATGTCAGCCTTGGTCAGACCGGCCTCGTAGAGCGGGCTGCGCACCCCGCGCTCCCGCCCGGCCTGGCGACCGGGCCGGTGATCGCCCACATCATCGGCGTTGAAACCGTCGACAATGGCGTTGAAGCCTTCTGCCCTGGCGATGGCAAACAACTCGGCGAACAGATGCTGCTTGCAGAAGTAACAGCGATCCGCCGGGTTGGCGGCATAGCGCGGATCGTGCACCTCCTGCGTGCGCACGGTGCGGTAAGGAATGCCTTGCTCCTCCAGCAGTGCGAGCGCCTCCGGCAACTCGGCGGCGCTATAGCTCTCGCTGATGGCCATGACGGCCAGCATATCCCCGCCCAGCACATCAGCGGCGACCCTGGCCAGCAGGGTGCTGTCCACCCCGCCGGAATAGGCCACGATCACCCGCCCCATTTCCCGCAGCAAAGCCTGCAGGCGGGCGTAACGGGCGGCCAGGTCAGGGGGCAGAAACCCGGCATGGTTGATCACGTCAAGGCGCTCGCTGGATATGGTCATGATCAGGCTCCCGGTCTGTACGGCAATGATGGCGACAGTGTAGCCGGGATTATAGCTGCTTTCAGGCGCCTGCTCCACCGCTATAGCAGGTCGGGGAGCAAACATGACAAAATACATCACCTCCGGAGAAGGGCATCACTGACCGTCCCGGCGCAGGTGATAGATAATTGAGAATAGTTCGCATTTAGCAGACAGGAAGCATTAAATCAGGTATAATGAGCCAACCTGACAGAGCATCTGTGACAATCATTGCTGCAATAACAGATCGGGACCGATTCATGAAACACGCTGCCCCCTCCCTCCAGACTTACCCGTTAAACATGTCCCAGCCGGGCGAGACCGTCCGGGTGGTGGCCATTCATGGCGGTTACCGCCTGCGCAAGCGGCTGGCTGACCTGGGGCTGACAGTTGGCCTGCCTGTACGGGTGATTCAGGGCAGCAGTTTTGGTCCGATGTTGATCGCGCTCAAGGAAGATGCTCGTCTGGCTGTTGGGCATGGCGTCGCTCACAAAATCATTGTCACTCCCTATGACCCTGACCCTAACACAAACTGATCCCTCACCCCGCACAAAAACCAGGACACTCACCGTCGCCCTGGCCGGCAACCCCAACAGCGGCAAGAGCACGATCTTCAATGTCCTCACCGGCGCGCATCAGCACGTCGGCAACTGGCCGGGCAAGACCGTTGAAAAGCACGAGGGCTACTTTCGCCTTGCCGGGCATGAGGTGACCCTGGTCGATCTACCGGGCACCTACAGCCTCAGCGCTTTTTCCGCTGAGGAGCTTGTCGCCCGCGACTTCATCCTGAGCGGCGAAGCGGATGTTGTGGTCTGTGTAGCCGACTCGGCCAACCTGGCCCGCAACCTGTATCTGTTCACCCAGCTCATGGAAATGGGCGTGCCGCTGATCCTGGGCCTGAGCATGGCCGACGTGGCCGAAAGCCGCCACATCCAGATCGATCACGCCCGGCTTTCCCACCGACTGGGCGACGTGCCGGTGATCCCCCTCGTCGGCCACAAAGCGGTAGGGCTGGACGCGCTAAAAGCGGCCATGCTGCAGGCGATCGAGCAGCCGCCGGGCGCACCGCTGGCGCAGGTTCGTCTGGCCCCGGCGGTTGAAGAAGCGATCGAGGAACTCCTGCCCCTGATCGGACGGGAGACAGCGCTCACCAGCCGTTACCCGGCCCGCTGGCTGGCGATCAAGTTGCTGGAAGAAGACGAACCTCTGCTGGCAGAAGCAGCGGCATACCCCGATCTGCTGGCAGCGGTGCGCGCTGCTCAGCAACGCATCCAGTCGATCACGGGGGAAGAGCCGCATGTCCTGATCGCCGACAGCCGCTACAGCTTCATTGCCGAGTTACTGCGCGGCGTGGTCAGCCGACCGCCCGGAGCGCACATCACCCGTTCCGACCGGCTTGACCGCATCGTGACCCACCATGTCTGGGGAGTGCCGGTCTTCCTGGCGGTGATGTGGCTGATCTTCCAGATCACGGCCAACGTCAGTGTGCCGTACATCAACTGGGTGGACGGGGTAGTCAGCGGTCCGGTTACCCACTGGGCAACAGCGCTGCTGGGCGTGCTTGGCCTGGGTGGAAGCTGGATCGAGAGCCTGCTGGTGGAGGGCGTGATCACTGGGGTGGGTGGCGTGCTGGTCTTTGTGCCGGTGCTGGCCTTTCTCTACCTGGCCATCGCCGCACTGGAGGACAGCGGCTATATGGCCCGCGCCGCCTTCGTGATGGATCGCTTCATGCAAAAGCTGGGGTTGCACGGCAAGAGCTTCCTGCCAATGCTGGTTGGCTTTGGTTGTAACGTCCCGGCCATCTATGCCACACGCACGCTGGAGAACCCTATCGATCGCCAGATCACCGGCTTTCTGACCACTTTCATGAGCTGCGGGGCGCGCCTGCCGATCTATGTCATCTTCGGGTCAGCCTTTTTCGGCGCGTCATCTGGCAACCTGGTCTTCGCCATGTACGCGATTGGCATCCTGGTGGCCGTCCTGACCAGCCTGCTGCTAACCCGTGTCGTCTTCAAGAACCGGCCAGTGCCGCTGTTCGTCATGGAGTTGCCGCCCTACCGTCTGCCTAACCTGCGCAATGTGCTGCTGCCGATGTGGGAACGGATTCGCGCCTTTCTGCGCCAGGCGGGGACGGTGATCCTGGCGGCTTCGATCTTCATCTGGCTGCTGCTGGCCGTGCCCGCGCCTGGCGCGCCGGGGCGCTTCAACGCCGTGACGCTGGAAAATAGCCTGTTCGGGGCGCTGAGCAAGCTCATGGCGCCCATCTTTGCGCCGGCGGGGTTTGACAACTGGGGAGCCAGCGGTGCGCTGGTGACCGGCTTCGTGGCCAAGGAAGCCGTGATCTCCACCCTGAGCCAGCTTTACCTGGACGAAACGTCGCGTCCGACCGCCGAGGTCACTATGCCATCGCTGGGCGAAGACCTGCGCTTTATCGTCAGCAGTTTCGCGGAGGCAACTGTCCTTACCGCTCAAGAAGCGATCAACATCCTGCCGCGCACGGTCAACCTGCTCCCCGGCGTAGAGATTCCGCCGGTGCAATTCATCCCGGCTGCGCCGGAGGGAGAAGACTCCTCAGCGCTACAGGCCGCGTTGCGCAATGCCTTCACGCCGCTGGCGGCTGTCGCCTTCAACATCTTCGTGCTGCTGTACGTCCCCTGCATGGCCACTACGGCGGCCATGCGCCAGGAATTTGGGACGCGCTGGACGCTGTACCAGATGGGCTACTCGCTGGGTGTTGCCTGGCTGGCAGCCACGCTGGTCTACCAGGGCGGATTGCTGCTGGGGCTGGGATAGAGAAGAGGCTACCGCGATGACCACCACGCTCACCCGGGTCCTGCAGCTTTTTGAACAGCATAACGGGCCGCTTTCCCTGGCGGAAATGGCCCACGCTCTGGACACCGATCCGGACGTTGTGGCGGAAATGCTGACCTACTGGGTGCAGCGGGGCCGGCTGCGCGAGGTGAACGACGATAGCGGCCAGTGCATCCGGTGCAGCGGTCGCCCATCCTGCCCGTTTGTGGTCAGGCTGCCGCGCCGCTACGAACTGGCGACCGGCCCCACCGCCACCCTGGAGGAACAACCGCCCTGCTCCTGCTGCGGTTGAACGGGACATAACATCTGTCACCTTCGATTCTGTGACGTTGATCAGGTCTGCGTCGCGGTGAAACATGACTTTTGTACTACCTGTCCGGCTCCAGGAGCTTCTACAATACTGACAGGGTGATCTGCATTCAGGTCGCCCCTCTTGTTCCCCTGCGAGGAGGCTTCCACAGCCAGCCTTTTGTAGTTTTCTGCAATTTCAGGCCGGGATCGCCGCCTTCCGCGCCACCGGGCCGCCCATCAAACGCCGGCGTCAGCCCCTGCAGCCTTCCCCCGCTTTGCCTCAGTCTCAGCGGCATTCATGCAAAAAGATGACTTGTGACACTTCTCACAAGGTTGATCTCGTCCTATCGTAATGACGGGAATACAGGGGGTATTGTGCCCGCTGCGCACCTTCACCATTGCCCGTTCAGGAGAGTATCGCACCATGTCTAACGCTTCTACGCGCGGCAAGCCCGCGCCCGCTTCCGGGCCGGAAGAGGGGCTTTTCGCCATCAAGCTCGTTCCGGCGCTGATCTCCGTCGCCGTCGGCCTGATCATCTGGTTCCTGCCGCCGCCACAGACGCTGGTGGATTTTGTGGCCGCCAACCCGGATGCCGGCTATAACGCAGTGTCGGCCTGGCACCTGTTCGCCATCTTCGTCGGCACCATCGTGGCCCTGATCACCAAGCCGCTGCCAATGGGCGCGATTGCGATGATCGCCATCGCGCTCACCGCCCTGACCGGCACGCTGAAGATCGCCGAGTCACTGGATGGTTTCCGCAACACCACCATCTGGCTCATTGTGGCCGCCTTCTTCGTCTCGCGCGGGTTCATCAAGACCGGCCTGGGTGCGCGCATTGCCTACCAGTTCATGCGTGTGCTGGGCAAGAAGACGCTGGGCCTGAGCTACGGCCTGATCGCTACCGATCTGGTGCTGGCCCCGGCCATCCCCAGTAACACCGCCCGCGCCGGCGGCGTGATCTTCCCCATCCTGCGCTCGGTGGCTAGCGCCTACGGGAGCGAACCGAATGACGGCACTGCCCGCAAGATCGGTGCCTTCCTGACCAAAGCCGCCTACCAGGGTACGATCATCACCAGTGCCATGTTCCTGACGGCCATGGCCGCCAACCCGCTGGCGCAGAAGCTGGCCGGCGACCAGGGTATCGAGATCACCTGGACCAACTGGGCCACTGCCGCGGTCGTCCCCGGCATCATCAGCCTGCTGGTGGTGCCATATGTGCTGTATCGGCTCTACAAACCGGAAATCACTGAGACGCCCAAGGCCCCGGAAATCGCCCGCGAAAAGCTGGCGGAAATGGGCGCGGTCAAGACCAGCGAGTGGATCATGCTGGGTGTTTTTGTCCTCTTGCTGGCCATGTGGATTCTGGGTAGCACCATTAACGTCGACGCGACCGTCACCGCGCTGACCGGCCTGGGCATCCTGTTGATCACCGGCGTGCTCACGTGGACGGATGTCCTGAATGAGAAGGGCGCCTGGGACACGCTGACCTGGTTCGCCGCGCTGGTCATGATGGCCTCCTTCCTCAGCAAGCTGGGCTTCATCCCCTGGTTCAGCGCGGAGATGGGCAACCTGGTTGGTGGCATGAACTGGGTGGTGGCCTTCCTCATTCTGAGCCTGGCTTACTTCTACAGCCACTATCTGTTCGCCAGCAACACCGCACATGTGAGCGCCATGTACGCCGCCTTCCTGGCCGTCTCGATCGCCGTCGGTACGCCGCCCCTGCTGGCCGCGCTGGTACTGGCCTTCTTCAGCAACCTGTTCAGCAGCATGACCCACTACGGCACCGGCCCGGCGCCTGTCCTGTTCGGCGCAGGGTACGTGGATCTGCAGGACTGGTGGAGGCTTGGCTTCATCATCAGCGTGATCAACATCGTGATCTGGCTGGGCATCGGCGGGCTGTGGTGGAAGATCCTCGGCCTGTGGTAAAGGCCGACCACATCATCACTGGCTGACGCCTGCGGACGCTGCTCCAGAATGCCGGGGCAGCGTCCTTTCTTCCCCATCGCCCTGCCCGATAGACGCATATCCCGTCGATTGGTGATGAGTGACACTAACCCGCCAGGCTATAGGCCACTATGGTAGTAACAGGGTCCGTCAAGCACGGCCCGCATACCGTCTCCGCATCCGGCTATCAAACAGGGGGACCAGGGGATTCTCGCTTCCAGGCAGAGAGAAGCGGAACTTCCCCACACTCAAGACTGGCCGCCGCTTTTCTGTAGTGCGGCGATTTAGTTCAGGCTGAAACCCTACAACGGTGGCCGGAATCGTCTGCAACCGCTTCTGGCGGTCGGGGGCAACGCAGCCCTGGGGGCTTCCCCTTCACGATCGCCATCTGACCACGAGGGAGCGTATGTCCAACCCAAGTGTCATCACCCATGACGTCATCGTTGTGGGCGCCGGTCTGGCCGGAACCTGGGCCGCGATGATCGCCGGCGAGCAGGGCGTTGACGTCGGCGTGATCTCCAAGGTCCACCCGCTGCGTTCACACAGTGGCGCTGCGCAGGGCGGCATCGCTGCCGCGCTGGGCAATGTCCGCCCCGTCCCCAACACCGGCCCTGATGGCCCCCTGGAGCAGGTCCCCCCTGACGCTGAGCCGTACGATAGCTGGGAACTGCACATGTTCGACACGATCAAAGGCTCTGACTGGCTCGGCGACCAGGATGCCATCGAGATCATGGTCAAGGACGCCATCGAGATCGTGTACGAGTACGAGCACATGGGCTGTGTCTTCAGCCGCACGCCGGACGGTCGCGTCGCCCAGCGCCGCTTTGGCGGACACAGCACCCCCCGCGCCTGCTACTCCGCCGACTGGACCGGCCATGTCCTGCTGCACACCATCCATGAGCAAGCCCTCAAACACGGCGTCCGCTTCTATTCAGAGTGGTACGCCCTGGATGTGATCGTGGAAGACAACGTCTGCAAGGGCATCGTCGCCCTGGATATCCTGACCGGGCAGGTAGTGCTTATGCGGGCCAAAGCGGTGATGTTCGCCACCGGCGGCTATGGCCGGGCCTGGAAGATCACCTCCAACGCCCTGGCCAATACCGGGGACGGCGTAGCCATCGCCTACAACGCCGGCGTGCCCCTGATGGACATGGAATTCGTGCAGTTCCACCCGACCGGCGTCTACGGCCACGGCATCCTGCTGAGCGAAGCCTGCCGCGGCGAAGGCGGCTACCTGCTCAACAGCAAGGGCGAGCGCTTCATGGAGCGTTACGCGCCGGGCAAGATGGAGCTGGCCCCGCGCGATCTGGTCAGCCGCTCCGAGCAGACCGAGATCGACGAAGGTCGCGGCGTCGGCCCGGACAAACAGGGCATCTGGCTGGACCTGCGCCACCTGGGTCGGGAGAAAATCCTGGAGCGCCTGCCCCAGGTGCGCGAGATCGCGCTCAATTTCTCCGGCGTGGATGTCATCGACGAACTGGCCCCCATCCAGCCTACCGCCCACTACAGCATGGGCGGCATCCCGGCCACGGTGGACGGGCAGGTGATCGCCGATGCGCAGAGCACGCCGGTCGTTGGGCTGTACGCCGCCGGGGAATGCGCCTGCATCAGCGTGCATGGTGCCAACCGGCTAGGTACCAACAGCCTGCTGGACGCCTCTGTGTTTGGCCGCC